>JAEWLN010000039.1 GCA_023457535.1 Bacteroidota bacterium | reverse complement strand
GTCAAGCACGATCTTGAACACCTGACCGATTATGCGATCGCCTATTTTACGCGTCTCAAGGAGAAATACGGCAAAGGCCGCGAACGCCAGACCGAACTGCGTATCTTTGACACGATCGAAGCCACCAAGGTCGTTTTGCGCAACACCAAATTGTACGTCAACCGCGAAGAAGGTTTTGTAGGTACGAGTCTCAAGAAGGACGAGTTCGTTGCCGAATGTTCCGATATCGACGATCTGATCGTATTCCTGCGCGACGGCAGCATGCTGGTTACCAAAGTTTCAGAAAAGACGTTCGTCGGCAAGGACATCATTCACGTGGCGGTGTTCGACAAAAGCGACAAGCGCACGATCTACAACATGATCTACCGCGACGGAAAGTCGGGGCCGGCGTACATTAAACGGTTTAACGTATCGGGCATCACGCGCGATAAAATATACGATCTGACCAATGAAAGCAAGGGTTCACAGGTGCTTTACTTTTCGGCCAATCCCAATGGCGAGGCTGAGGTGATTACGATTTTGCTTCGTCAGATCGGCAACATCAAAAAACTCAAATGGGACGTGGATTTTGCTGATATGGCCATCAAAGGCCGCGGATCCAAAGGCAATCTGGTCTCGAAATATCCGATCAAAAAAATCGAGCTCAAGGAAAAAGGCATTTCAACGCTCAAGCCGCGCAAGATATGGTTTGACGATACGGTCCAGAAACTCAACGTGGACGGTCGCGGCGAACTGCTCGGCGAATTCCGTCCAAGCGACAAGTTGCTCGTGATTTCGCAAACCGGCAAGCTTAAGGTCATCGTGCCCGAACTTACGACGCATTTCGATCCGGATATGGTTGTGCTCGAAAAGTGGATTCCTGCCAAGCCGATATCGGCCATTTATTACGATGGCGAAAAAGAGCGCTACTACGTCAAGCGCTTCTTGGTCGAGAACGAAACGAAGGAGGATACTTTTATTACGGAACATGCCAACTCACAGCTCGAAATCGTATCGACTGATTACCGTCCGGTGGCCGAATTGGTGTTTGCCAAAGTCAAAGGGAATCAAAAGGAAAACCAAACCGTCGACCTTGAGGCATTCATCGCCGTCAAAGGATTCAAGGCACTCGGCAACCAACTAACGGCCGATAAGCTCAAACAAGTCAACCTGCTCGAGCCTTTGCCGTACGAATTGCCGGAGGAGGAAAAGCCTGTGGTGGGCACCGGACCGACAGCGTCTGAAGAAGGTTTGGATATCCCGATGGATGATGACGGACAAACGGTATTGTTCTGAAATCGCAGGACGCATAACACAAAGCCGGATACTACAGGGACTCCTTTCGGAAATCGGCGTAGCATCCGGCTTATTTTTTTGCTGAACGACTATTTCTGGGCTTCTTTCTTTTTCTTTTCAGAATCGATCACGGCGCCTGTTCCGGCACCCAAACCACCGCCGGCCAGTCCGCCAATGACGGCACCGCGGCCCGGTTTGTCCTTATCGATCAAAGCGCCTGAAACCGCGCCCACACCCGCGCCGATTACGGCACCTTTGGCCGCGCCGCTCCAGCCTTTGCGCTGTTTTTCAGCCGGTGTTGCTGCTGCTGCTGCCGGTGTGTTGTTGACAATGACCGGACGTTGCGCCGCGGCTTTGCGGTCGGCTATGGCATTCATAGAATCGATGGTGCGCTGTTTGGCCAGTTCGGCTTTTTGTCGGTCCATTTCCATTTTGAGCGAATCGATCGTAGCCTGTTGCGGATCGCCTGCCACACCTGCTTCGTTGGCTGTGTTCTTACAGGAAACGGCAAATAAGGTCGCGGCGAGAATTACTACTAGCTTTTTCATAACATTGCTTTTTTAGTTTTTAGCCAAATTAGCACATGCAGTTAAAGCACCGCTTACAAATTATCGGTTGTTTATTACAACATTTTTTTTAGACGATAGCATTACCGCGCAGCGCTCTTTTTGCGCGACATCCGCATGTTGAGCATTTCGACAAGCAAAGAGAACGCTATGGCAAAATACAGATAGCCTTTAGGAATCGGCGTTACATGGTTGCCCAAAATCAGGGCGTTGGACAAATGGGCAGCTTCCGTAATGAGCATGAACCCGATCAGGATCAAGAACGACAGCGCCAGGATCTGGATCGACGGATGCTTGTTCACAAACGTTCCCACCGGAACGGCAAATTGCATCATGACCAATACGGAGATCACGACAGCCGTTACCATGATATAGATTGCGCCTTCCACGCCATTGGTCATCCCAACGGCCGTCAATATACTGTCTACAGAGAACACCAGGTCGATCAGGATGATTTGCGTAATGACGCTGCTGAACGTCGCCGACGCCGCTTTTTTGACTTCTGCTTCCTCCTGGCCCTTATGGTCCACTTTTTCGTGGATTTCCTTCGTGCTTTTATAAATCAGGAACAATCCGCCAAGGAACAAAATCAAGCCCTGTCCGGAAACGGCCGCACTCATAAAACCCCAGTCGAAACTGAACCACGCCGCTTTCATCGCAATGAGCACCGTGATGCCAAACAACAATGCAATACGCATAAACATGGCCAGGAACATCCCGATTTTGGTCGCACGCTGCCGTTTTTCCTCGGGCAGCTTGCCGGTCACGATCGAAATAAAAATGATGTTGTCGATCCCAAGGATCACTTCGAGGAACGTCAGCGTGACCAAGGCCACCCATGCGTTCGGGTTGGATAGAATTTCAATCATGGCGTTTTAGTTGAGTCGTCGCGCGTGGCCCTTTTGCTTTTTGTCGTTGCCCACGCTTCCAAACTCAAATGTATAGGTTTTATCGGACGTGGTCAAAATTTTAACCGTGACGGCGCGCTTTTCCGCCATCGTCTTGGGATTGTGTTTGCGCAAAACGTATTCGCAATCGTTGACCCAGCGTATCGAGGACGTATCGGTCTGGCCTTTATAGGTTTCGATCACCATTGTATCGGTGCGGATGGTGACCGTTTCGTGCCTGACGCCGTCGATTTCAATTTCAGACAAAAACCGGCCGTTCTTAAAGTCTTTGCACTCGCGCTGCACATCGTAGCAAGAGGTTAGTATCAGCGTCGGAAGAAGGATCAGGTATTTTTTCATTTTTTTTGAGGAGCTTTTTCCGGCTGTGCGCTGCAATCTTTTTCATTTCCTGCGTCATGAAAAAGGATTTCCGCTGCCATCCGGGCTAGGGGTTTGGTGTTTATATCAGGTAAAATGGTACATTCAGGTTGGTTGTTCAGGATCGAGTTCAGCATCGGTAAAATGCCGTACGCCTTTTTCACGCGCAAACTTGCCGGCATTGTATTCCTGCGACCGGTTTCTGGGAATGGACAAACTTTCCCATGGCCCGGATTTGAGCTGCTTGGCGTAAAACACCATTTGCCCCACGTGGTACGGATAATGCGCCAGTTGGCGGTTGATCGCCTCCATTACCGTGTGGCCTTCATTGCGGATATAGATGATCTGCGCCAAATGTGCGTCGGTAAGGCCTGCGAGCGCATCGAACAAACACTGCCAGCCGCGGTTCCACAAATCCAGGACTTCATCGGCGGTGGCAAGCGTTTGGGTAAATTCGCCGTCGCGGTCGCGCCAGGGCTTTTCTCCATCGGTGGTCAAAAAATCGGTCCACCGCGAAAGCATGTTACCGGCCAGGTGCTGAACGATAACGGCAATGCTGTTGGTGTCCTCATTGGCCGATTCGAACAGTTGCGCCGGCGTCAGCTGGGACATGGCTTTCTCTCCGAGCATTTTGTAATACCGGAACTGCTTAACAGCGCTTTCGAGGTAGGAAGATTCCAAGAGGGAAGGGTTTTTAAACAGTCGTAAAGTTAAGGCATTCAGGCGGGTTTTAAAAGCGTTTATGCGGAAATTAAATCCTGCAAAAGCGCGTTTCTTCAAGTAATCCGGATGTCGTATTTTTCAAGCAGCCCGGGCAGAGATGCGGTCGAGAACCGCGCTTTTTTGATCGTGTTGCGTTCGGGGTCGAACCGGAAATCCCAGGCCGCCGAAAAATCGGCACCGGTCAGGTTCGTTTGGTCGAACACCGCCCCGGCCAGATTGCAATCGGTGAATTGGGCCGCGCTCAGATCGGTGCGTTCAAAATTGACGCCTTGGAGCGACGAATTCATAAATCGGGTACGCGGCATTTTCTTGCCAGGGAACCACGAATAGTCGAGCGTACAATCGGTGAAAGCCACGTCGAACAAAAAGTCGTCGCACTGGTCAAACCTTATGCCAAGCAGCTTGCAATCGCGGAACGTTACGGTCTTGAGTCCGGTCGCCCCAAGGCTGGCCATCGACAAATTACAATCGATGAATTCACATTCAATGAATGTGCATTCAAAAAAGGTAGTGCCGGAAAAATCGCAGTGCCGGAACACGCACCGGTCAAACTCGCGATGGTCCAGGCGCGCTTCGCGGAACACTACTTTGTTGTAAGATTGGTCTATGTTGATCAAATCGGGCGTCATCGTCCAAACAAGCTTTTCATGATGGTGTTCAATCCCTTGAAGGTAAAAAATACCGCAAAAAAACAAATGGCGATTCCGGCGGCAAGCACGAGGTAATGCCACAGCGTGTGGTCGTTCTGGAATGCGTTGTAAATCACGCTCGGCCCGATGAAGAACAAAGGCAGCGCCCAGGCGAGGTATTTGAGTCCTTTGTTGAGGATTTGGCGGTTGGTGTTCATGGGGAAGTTTTAAGTTTGTTTAAAGTCATAAAGTTGTAAGGTCATAAAGTCGTAAAGTCGTAAAGTCATAAAGTCGTAAGGCCATAAAGTCATAAAGTCGTAAAGTCATAAAGTCATAAAGTCGTAAAGTCGTAAAGTCATAAAGTCGTAAGGTCGTAAGGTCGTAAAGTCGAATGTCGAACGTCGAATGTCGAACGAACACGACCTTGAACCATCAACTTCTTAAAGCGTAAACCGGTCGGCGTTGTAATTTTCCACCGCTTTGCGCACGCTGCCGAATTTGCCGAGCAAAACACCTGCATCTTCATACGAGACGTGAATTTCGTCCATGATCATTCGAATACCGCGATCGACGAGCTTGTTGTTGCTGAGCTGCATATCGACCATTTTGTTGCCTTTGACGCGCCCGAGCTGGATCATTACAGCAGTCGAAATCATGTTCAGCACCAGTTTTTGTGCTGTTCCGGCTTTCATACGCGAGGATCCGGTCACGAATTCCGGACCCACTACCACGACCACCGGAAATTGTGCCGTGCGCGCCAGCGGACTGTTTTCGTTACACGTGATGCATCCGGTGAGAATGCCGTGTTGATTGCATTTTTCCAGACCTGCGATGACATAAGGCGTGGTGCCCGATGCGGCAATTCCAATTACTACATCCTGTTGGCCGACTTCAAATTCAAAGAGGTCTTTCCATGCTTGCTCCGGATCGTCCTCGGCGTTTTCTACCGCCCGTCGTATGGCGGTGTCGCCCCCGGCAATGATTCCGTTGACCCAACCGTGCGGCACGCCAAACGTGGGCGGGCATTCCGATGCGTCTACGATGCCGAGCCTTCCGGATGTTCCGGCGCCGATGTAAAATAATCTGCCGCCGTTTTTCATACGCGCGACAATCTGCAATACAAGTGCCTCTATTTGCGGCAACGCTTTTTCCACCGCATGCGGGACGGTTTTGTCCTCGCGGTTGATGTTGGTAAGCAAATCCGTAAGCGGCATGCTTTCAAGCGCTTCGTAATGGGACGGTTGTTCGGTGGTTTTGGTAAATTCCATAGGCGGTGTAAAAAGCCAAAGTTACGAAAGCGGGATGAAATAGGGGTGGGGAATTTGGGAATTTGGGAATTTGGGAATTTGGGAATTTGAAAATTTGGAAATTTGGAAATTTGGAAATGACTGGGGCGAAGTCAAAGGAAGTGTTTCAATTGGAAGGATTTTAATTTGGAAATTTGGAAATTTGGAAATTTGGAAATGAGGCTGGCGAAATCAAAGGAAGTGTGTCAAGTGAAAATTTTGTAAATAAATGGTTGTCAGATAAATGTGTTAAATAGTTAAATTTCAAAACGATACTGAGTCGTACGCTTTTTTTTCAGATATTAGCGATCCCGAATCTCCAAACATTTAAATCCGATGAAAAAAGCAATGTTTTTGCTCTTGTTCGGCGCAGCGACCATTTACGCCCAGGAAAGTACGATGGCCGATGCAAACGTTGCCGTACTGCAAACCCTTCAGCATCCCGACAAACTGCTGGCGGTCAAAGATTTCAAATTGACCGACGGACGCATGATCGTTACAGAAATCCCGTGCCGCATCAACAGTGGCGATAATTCCTGCCAATTCCTGGTTAGCGTGGTGTGTCAGCAAAAAGCGTTTCGCGAGCTCGGATTGGAGAAAATCAACCAGATCATTGTCATGGCCAACCAGAAAGCGCAGGCAACGCTACACCGTGAATCGGTTTATATGCCTGCGGAAATCCGGCTGTCCTACAACCCCATCATCAAAGACTGGAGCCTGACCAATTTGTTTTCCACCACCGATATGCACGGAAAGGTCAACAGCAAGCTGCTGTCGATGGACTTTGATTCGGCAGGGGAATTCAAGGTAATGAAAAGCGTGTTTTAAACCATCCACGCAAGCAAAATCCCAAGCACAATCATCGAAACTTTGGCGATGTTGAACTTGTGCCCCTCGCTGGTCTCGAAAATAATCGTAGACGAAATATGGAACAGGATCCCAATGACCACTGCGGTGATCTCGGCGTAATAAGCGTTGAGCATCGGCAGGAATTCCGAGGCGGCCGTCCCCAGCGGCGTCATCAGCGCAAAAGCAACCATAAACCCAAAGACAATCTTCCGGTCGAGTTTGGCATTGGTAAAAAAAATCGTCAGTATGATCGCAATCGGCAAGTGGTGGATCGCAATTCCAATGGCCAGATGGTCGTGGTGACTGACCGGAAACCCTTCTAAAAAAGCGTGGACGCACAAGCTGATGAACAGCAGCCACGGCATGGTGTGGATCTGGCCGTGACCGTGAACGTGCCCGTGTTCGGCGCCTTTGGAAAAAAACTCCAGGATGATCTGGAACAAAATGCCGGCCATGATGAACATTCCTGTGTAGTGTGAATGCCCCGATCCGTCATCGGTCCCATGTGAATGATATACTTCGGGCAGCAAATGCATCACCGTGATCGAAAGCAGGAACGAGCCGCTGAAGGCCAGCAGCAACTTGAGGTTCTTCTTTTTTTCAGGCTTGATCAGCAGCGCAATGCCGTAGCCGAGCAACACCGATAAAAGTGGCAGCACATAATTCATTTGAAAATCATAATGAGGCGTTCGCTTTCAGTTTTGTGGAATTTGCGCAGTTTGTAATCACCAAACGTGTCGAGCAGATAGATTCCGGCGCGGTCCATGAGTTCCTGGAAACAAGACAGCGACAGGGCGCGGACTTTTTCCGTAAAGTGAAATTTCCGGCCTTTGTCTTCAAAATCAATTTCTTTGTAGATATGATCGTCGATGTGGTAGCGCCTGATGTGAAAATCGATGCCGTCGACGTGCTTGACCTCTTCAGGGACCAGATGGGCCACCACATGGTTGATGTTCATAAAATCGACCACCGCAAACCCATAATCGGACAGGCTTTCCTTGATGGCGACCAGTGTTTTAAAATTGTCATCGTCATTTTCAAAATAGCCGAAACTCGTAAACAGGTTGAAAATCGCATCAAACTTTTCATCGAACGGCATGCGCATGTCATGCACGCGAAAATGCAGGTTGGGATTGCTGTTTTTTCGCGCCTCGCGAATGTTGTTCTCCGATAAATCCACGCCGAGCACGTCAAAACCAAGCTGGTTCAGGTAAATCGCATGCCTGCCTTTACCGCACGCCAGGTCAAGGACTTTGGCTTTTTCAGGCAAATTGAGGTATTGCGTCAGGTTGTCCATGAACAACTGCGCTTCGCGGTAATTGCGTTCCTTATATAAAATATGGTAGTACGGCGTGTCAAACCAAGAGGCAAACCAATTGTTGGCTTCTTTTTGCATAGGCTTCGATTAGACTGCAAATTTAGTGTATTTTTGCACGGAAATACAGCAAATGCCGATGGAAAATAATTTCAAGATGATTGCCAAGACCTTTTTTGGTTTTGAGGACATGCTGGCCGCAGAGCTCAGGCAGCTAGGCGCGCAGGATGTGCAAACCGGAACGCGCATGGTCAGCTTTCGCGGCGACAAAGGTTTTATGTATAAGGCCAATTTGTCGTTGCGCACCGCACTCAAGATTTTAAAGCCGATCCATCAGTTTCGCGTATCGAACGAAGACAGCCTGTACAAGGGAATTTTTGCGATCGACTGGAGTGTTTACCTCAATGAAAACCAAACGTTCGTGATCGATTCCACGGTACATTCAGAGCAATTCAACCATTCTGAATTCGTATCGCAAAAGGCCAAAGACGCCATTGTCGATCAGTTTCGCAAAAAGACCGGCGCGCGCCCGAGCATTGACAAAATGCATCCTGATTTGCGCATCAATGTACACATCGACCGCGACCAGTGTTCCGTTTCGCTCGACACATCGGGGGCTTCGCTTCATCACCGCGGCTATCGGACGGCCACGAACATCGCGCCGATCAACGAAGTGCTGGCTGCAGGCATGCTGTTGCTTTCGGGTTGGGACGGACAGGGCGATTTCCTTGATCCGATGTGTGGTTCCGGCACGATCCTCATTGAAGCCGGCATGATTGCGTGCAATGTCCCGGCCAATTTGAACCGCAAAGAGTTTGCGTTCGAAAAATGGAACGATTGGGACGCTGAGCTGTTCAACACCATCATGGATTCCCAACTTAAGAAAGTACGCGAATTCCACTACACGATCGCCGGATACGACAAGGCACCTTCGGCGGTACTGAAGGCAAAAGATAACATCCGCAACGCCAACTTATCGGAATACATCCACGTAGAGGAACGCAATTTCTTTGATACCCAAAAACAAACCCAGGGGCCGTTGCACATGGTGTTCAATCCGCCATACGGCGAACGGCTTGACATACAGCTCGAGCGCTTTTACCGCGAGGTGGGCGACACGCTCAAGCAAAACTATCCCGGAACACAGGCCTGGTTTATCACGGCCAACCTGGAAGCGCTGAAATTTGTCGGGCTCAAGCCTTCGCGCAAGATCAAGCTGTTCAATGGCAGCCTCGAAGCGCGGCTCGTGAAATACGAAATGTACGAAGGGAGTAAAAGAACAAAGTTTCAGACTTAAAGTCTAAAGTTCGTCTAACGTTGACCCAATTTTAAAAAAAATGAACAAATTCCAAGTCAAAGCCTTGCTTTACCAACTCGTATGCTTTGCGTCGCTGTTTTTCCTGGCGCGCTATATCGTCGCCGAATTTACCGGACTCAGCGGTTTCTGGATCCCGATCACCGCCTTTGTCGTCGGGACGCTGCTCTCACCCAAATTCCAGGCCGTGCGCACGCCAAACGGGTACAGGATTTTTATGTCGTGGTTGTTTGTGAAGGGAATACGTGAGGTGAAGTGAAGGTAGAATGTCGAACGTCGAACGTCGAATGTCGAACGTGGAACGTCGAACGTGGAATGTCGAACGTGGAATGTCGAACGTCGAATGTCGGACGTCGAATGTAGAATGTAGAATGTCGAACGACCACAACTTTAAACCTTAAACTTCCACCCCCACATTCGCTTATTTTCCCCCAACCTTCTGCCGGGTCTTGTAAATCGGAATAAAATAAGATACCGTATAATTGAGCCCGACGCCAAAATCCCCGTCATAGGTGCGGTGAAAGCCCGGAATGTACAAATTGTCAAAGTTGTCCGGTTTTTTGTTCGAGAACAGCTTGTTCACGCGCAGGTTGAATCCTACGTAAATGTTGTTGAAGACCTTGGCGTTAACCCCGGCAACAAATTCGGCCCAGTGTGCAGAAAGCCCGTCGAATTTTTCCCCGGACGAAACCTGCGGCTCGTTGCCCAGATAATGGTCGCGGTTGTAAACGGTGTAATGGTTTAGCGTCTGGCTGAATGAACTCACGCCGTACCGCAAACCCACGTAAATCACATTTTCCATATCGAGCCAGTTCTCGTAGGCGTTGTAGTTGAATCCGGCGCGCAGGTACGTACCCTTGGTCGTAAAGTGGAGCTGGGCGTCGTCCACGGTTTTATGCTCACTGCCGATCTCGGCCGCGATGTAATAATTTTTGGCCACGCGGTAATCGCCCACCAGTTCAAGGCCTTTGTAATCCTTTTCGTAAAACGAGCGCGAGAGCTTGAACAGGTCGACCCCTACGCGCAATCCGTAGCGGTTGGTCTTGATGCTGTCCTGTACCGTTTGCTGCGCGTGGAGCGCACCAATGCAAAACACGCTAATTGCCAGTTTGAAAATAAATATTGAGGTGTGTCTCATTTTCAGAAATCAGATTGTTATTGGCCACGGTAATGTTCTGGATCCAGTTGCCCTGCGTGGCGTTCTCATCGCCGTTGAGCACGTACGGGTCAGGCTCGTCGCCGGTACCACCGTTGAGCGTAAAATACACGCTGTAACCACAGGCGCGCGAAATGTAAAGCGTTTGCCGCTTGTAGTTGAATTCGAGCGTATCGGTAAAAATCAGTCCCGGATCGGTCGCGTTGGCGTTGAGCGTAAACACATAGCGGATGCGGTCCGCGCCGGTGTCCAGCGGAACCAGGATTTTATTCGCATTGGCCCAGAACCGCGCGTCGCCCGTAGCCGATTCGTTAAACACAATCCCATCCTGGCGTCCTTCTTTCGCCACTTTCAAATTGGTCACATTCTTGGGCAATGTCGGGTCGTTATAGTCAAAGAATGAAATCACGAGCCGCGGCGTGGTTTGCGTATCGGCGTCGCAAATGTCGTCCTTTTCGCAACCCGATATCACGCAAAGCAACAGCAAAGCAAACATTTTTTTCATCGTATTCTGGGCGTTTCCGCGCATGGCAATTTCTTTTATATTTTTACTTCCCGTGGCGCGGCCGGGTCTTCCGCTGTATCTTTTGCGGGTTTCATCTGGGTTTGGCCGCCCGGTTTTCCCATCGCGTTGGCGTTGGCTTGCCGCAAAAGGATGCCGCTGCAACCCCTAACGCGGAGGCCCACGTCGAACGTTTAACGTCGAACGTCGAATGTCGAACGTCGAATGTCGAACGTCGAATGTCGAACGAAAACAACGTTAACTTTAAACCTCAAACCCTCCACTCCAAAAGTACAACATTTTCCACATGATGCGTTTGCGGGAACATGTCCACCGGACGCACGCGCACTACTTTGTACTTTTGGTCCATCAGCGCAAGATCGCGAGCCTGTGTCGCTGAATTGCAGCTCACATACACCACGCGTTGCGGCGCAATTTTCAAAATTTGTTCCACCACATCTTTGTGCATGCCGTCGCGCGGCGGGTCGGTGATGATCACATCCGGATGGCCGTGCGCTGCGATGAACGCATCGTTGAACACATTTTTCATGTCCCCGACGAAAAATTCGCAGTTGGTAATCCCGTTGCGGCCGGCATTTGTCCTGGCATCCGCTATGGCTTCCGGCACGCTTTCCACACCAATGACCTTTTTGGCCTGGCGCGAGACAAATTGCGCAATCGTGCCGGTTCCTGTATACAGGTCGTAGACAAGTTCATTGCCGGTCAATGCTGCAAAATCGCGCGTGATTTTATACAGCTCGTAAGCTTGTTCGGAATTGGTCTGGTAAAAACTCTTGGCGTTGATCGTGAACTGCAATCCTTCCATTTGTTCAAAAATGTGGTCGCGGCCTTTGTAGGTCACGATATCCTGATCGTAGATCGTGTCATTGGCCTTTTGGTTGATCACGTACTGCAGCGAGGTGATTTGCGGGAACGTGGCGGCCAGATGGTCGAGCAGCAATTCGCGCGCAGGCTTATCGTCGTCAAAAAATTGGACCAGGACCATGATTTCGCCCGTAGAAGCGGTCCTGATCATGAGCGTGCGCAACAATCCATGGTGGTTTCTCGGGTCAAAAAACGTCAACCCGTTTTCATTGGCAAACTTGCGTATTTCGTTGCGGATGTGGTTCGACGGATCCTGCTGCAAATGACACTCGGTAATGTCGAGGATTTTGTCCCACATTTTAGGGATGTGAAATCCTACGGCGTTGCGGTTGCCCAAATCTTCGCTGCTTTTGATTTCGTGTTCGGTCAGCCAGCGGCTGTTGGAAAAACCGAACTCCATTTTGTTGCGGTAAAAGAATTGTTTTTGCGACCCAAGGATCGGTTCGAACTCCGGCAACTCGATCTTTCCGATGCGCTGCAGATGGTTTTTGACCTCGTTGTGCTTGAAGGCCAACTGCTGGCTGTAATTCATGTTTTGCCACTTGCAGCCGCCGCAAACGCCAAAATGCTGGCACTTGGGTTCTGTACGGTGGGTCGAATATTCATGGAATCTGATGGCTTTGCCCTCGTAATAGGCCTTGCGTTTTTTGAACGTTTGTACATCGACGACGTCGCCCGGAACGACATTGGGGATAAAAATGACTTTGCCGTCCGGCGCAGTGGCTACGGAAACCCCTTTGGCACCGGCATCGCGCACCTTGATGCGCTCAAAAATAAGTTTGTCTGAGTTCTTTCTTGCCATGGCGCAAAAATAGTGGATTAGGCGGATTTGGCGGTATGGTTGGCGCACTTTTGTGAATTTATTTGCGCATTGCCCAAAACGTGCCACGCGACCCAATGATGGCATTTGCGTTCCCGCGATGAAAGCGTTGCGATAGGGATGGCAGCGGAAATCTTTTGCAGCGCAGCGCAGTGGAGCGGCAAAAATTGCAGCGTACAGCCCGGGCCGGCCGGTGCGCGTGCCGGTGCGCGGGCATCGCCCAAAAGAAAACAGCACGTTTAAATTTTCGTAAACTTCGCCAGCAGGTTGGCGCAGTCCGCGGAAAAAACGTAAATTTATAACTTAACTAAAAACAAAACACCATGAAAAGATCAGCATCGGCCGTATGGCAAGGCTCGCTCAAAGAGGGCGCGGGCAAACTCACCACACAAAGTAAAACACTCGACAGCACGCAATATTCGTTCAAAACGCGGTTTGAGGACGGCGTGGGTACGAATCCGGAAGAACTTGTCGCCGCTGCGCACGCGGGATGTTTTACGATGCAGCTCTCGGCTTTTATCGGCGAGGAGGGGTTTGAAATCGACAGCATCGAAACCGAATGTGTCATTACGATGACCGATGGCACCATCACCAATTCAGACCTGACCGTCAAGGGCAAAATCGCCGGCATCGAGAACGAAAAGTTTCAGGAACTCGTCACCAAGGCAGAAAAGAATTGCCCGATTTCAAGGCTGCTCAATGCGCAGATCAAATCGACGGCCACGCTGGCTTAAACAAAAAAATCCTCATTGCTGAGGATTTTTTTATGGATTGTCAGTTTTTTCAGTATTTGATATCGAAACTTCCGTTGGTGATTTGGACCGTGCCCGATTCGTCGAATCTTGCCAGCGCGCCTGAGAACGTTCCTGCAATGCGGCGATCGGCGTTGACCGTTACATTGTGTACAAATGTTTCGCCCACGTGGTCTGTGTCAAATTCTTCTTCGTTGTTCAAAAGGTAAAAGAAAAAGATCACATCGGTGCTGCCTACGACATTTTGCTCAAGGCTGAAAACGATTTCCTTGGAGCTGTCGTTGGAAATCGAGGCCGTGACGTGCAGATCTGTGTAAGTAAAGTCCGGTTCTGTGTGCGTTTCCGTTTCGACGTTGAATGTGTCGAATGTGTACTCGGTGCCATCGATGGTCGCTTTGAGGAAATTGGTCGATGCCGGCGGGGTTACGGGTGGGACGTACACGTTGTCATCGTCGGATGAACAGGATACAAAAAGCAGCGTGGCTACAATGGGAAGTAAAAATTTTTTCATGTGACTATTTTTAGGTTTTACCAAAAATAGTTTTTTCAGGCCATTTGCGCAATATGTGGTTGACTTTTAACAGAAAAAAGTCGCGCGCGAAATCGATTGATATAAGATATATTGATTATTTTTGGCCAATTGGATGATTTCTCTCCATCAAGCAGGAATTGTAGACGATTATTTTAAAGAAAATGGAATGTCAGTTTTAGAAAAAATCACGTCCGGGGCTCTTATCGCGCTCGAGGACAAGTACGGAGCGCACAATTACCATCCGTTGCCGGTGGTGCTTTCCAGGGGCGAAGGGGTTTATGTTTGGGATGTGGAAGGAAAAAAATATTATGATTTCCTGTCGGCTTATTCGGCCGTCAACCAGGGGCATTGCCATCCAAAGATCGTGGGTGCGCTGATTGATCAGGCACAAACGCTGACGCTGACCTCGCGCGCTTTTTACAATGACAAGCTCGGGCCTTATGAGCAATTCCTGACACAGTATTTTGGATTTGACAAAGTCTTGCCGATGAACACCGGCGCAGAAGCCGTCGAAACGGCGCTCAAATTGTGCCGAAAATGGGCCTATGAAGTAAAAGGAATCGCCGAGCACGCCGCACAGATCATTGTGTGCGAAGGCAATTTCCACGGGCGCACGACCACGATCATTTCGTTTTCGAACGATGAGAACGCCCGCAGGAATTTCGGCCCGTATACTGAAGGGTTTATCCGCATTGCGTACGATAACCTCGATGCGCTTGAAGAAGCACTGCAATCGAGCGTAAATGTTGCCGGTTTCCTCGTCGAGCCGATCCAGGGCGAGGCGGGGGTTTACGTCCCATCGGAAGGATATCTGGCCCGGGCCAAAGCGCTTTGCGAAAAATACAATGTTTTGTTCATGGCCGATGAAGTCCAGACCGGCATCGCGCGCACCGGAAAATTGCTCGCTGTGCACCATGAAAACGTCCAGCCGGATGTCCTGATTCTCGGCAAGGCGATTTCAGGCGGGGTGTATCCGGTTTCTGCCGTGCTGGCCAACGATGCGATCATGAACGTGATCAAGCCCGGCCAACATGGTTCCACTTTTGGCGGCAACCCGATTGCGGCCGCGGTAGCAGTTGCGGCGCTCGAAGTGGTCGAAGAGGAGCAACTTGCGCAAAACGCAGAGCGTCTGGGACATATTTTCCGGCGCGAGATCACCGAGTATATCAAAACGTCCAACATTGCCACGCTCGTTCGCGGTAAAGGATTGCTCAACGCCATTGTGATCAACGATACCGAGGACAGTTCGACAGCTTGGGATATCTGCATGGCTTTGCGCGACAACGGCCTGCTTGCCAAACCCACGCACGGCAACATCATCCGGTTTGCCCCGCCGCTGGTCATGAGCGAGGAGCAGTTGCTGGATTGCGTCTCGATCATCACAAAAACATTGGCGCAGTTTGAAAGATAGAGGAATCCGCTTCGGCGGATTTTTTTGTTTTTATATCTTTACCCGATGAAAAATGTGATTCTACTTCTTATGGTCGCGGGCATCGCGCTAGCGTTTTACGCCCAGGGCCTGACACCAAAAAACATCTGGCTGACCGTTATCGGTGTGGTATTGTTCATGGGCGGGATGATGTGGCTCAGCGCGCGGACCCCGAGTAAAAACCAATCCGAAGACGACGATGAAGTTCAGTAAAGGCGATAAGGTTTCCGTACTCGACGATGCGATCGACGGAACGGTGGTATCGGTTCAAAACGATGCAGTAACCCTTGAAACAAGCGACGGATTCGTGATGACATTTAAAGTCAACGAATTGATTAAGCAAAACGAAGCCAGTTTGTTGAATCATGTTGGCTCAAGTCATGATTTAGCTAAAATTAAAAAGGAAAAAGATCTTCCTAAAGCGCGCAGTTTTGTCAGGGAAAAGAAACAAACGCGTGAGGCGGGTGTTCCGGAGTTTGATCTTCACATCGAAAAACTGGCTAAAAACCATAAGTCGATGTCCAATTATGACATCCTGACACTGCAGGCGGAAACGGCGCGCCGGCACGTGGAATTCGCGATCCGCAACCGCATTCCCAAAATCGTGTTTATCCATGGGGTGGGTGAAGGCATTCTCAAAGCCGAACTCGATTTTATGCTCGCGCGCTACGATAACCTCGTGTTCCATGACGCCAATTACCAAAAGTACGGTTTGGGCGCCACCGAGGTGCTTTTCAAACAAAGGTAACGTAGTTATTGGATCAGTTCGCCGTACAGCATATCGTTGCCGTAATAGAACGTGCTGTTGCCTTTTTTGAACGTTACGCCTTTGAGCCTGATCACGTGTTTATAACCCGATCCGTAAGCGGTAGTAGTTACTTCGATAACGCCGTCCACGCCATTGCCTTCCACGCCGATCCATTCTTCGGACGTGCCCGGGGCGGTTGCCGGTGTGGTCGACGGCGAACAAAAGTAGTTCTCGTTCCCACCCGATGGCAGCGTGCCGGTAAAATAACGATATACCAGGCGGTTGTTTGTCGTGCCAATGACTGCTGTTTTTGGCGTTCCGGGGTTATCGGCCGATAAAAGCGCCGGATCGAAATTCTGGATGTACAAACCTTCCTTGCCGCCATTCTGCGCGTTGTAAAGCGTATTGGTGGCCGGGCACAGCGAGGTGTTTTCGGGAGGAAAGTTAAGCGTCAGGTTATTTGCCGGATTGGTAAAGAAATTCCCAAATACATATTCAGCATAAGATTGGTCCGTACCGTCGGGCTTGGCAAATTTGATATCGCGGAAAATAATCGCGTGGCGGTAACGCGCAATGCGCACCTGTCCGGTTTCGGGATTGGGATTGTCATATACCGCCGATGTGTTGATCTCGACACGTCCGGCCGTCGCAATCCATTCGGTAACGGCGATCGGAGCGATGGGTGCGGGTGTGGAGCACAATACCGGATCGGACACCTGGCCGCTGTAAGTGCGGAACGTAACGCTGACCGCCGCCCCGATGTCCTTGCTTCGCGGTGCTGATGCCGGCGTAGGCTCATTGATGAATGCATCGCTGTTTTCGGGCAGCGCAATGATCATGGCCTGGTTTTCTGAGATCTGGTATACGAGCCGGCCGCAGGTTTTGGCTTCTCCCTGGTCGAACGTGATGGCGTCCACCGTGGCATCACCGTCATCGCATGCAACCAAACCCAGCAAAATGAACAATCCGACTAACTTTTTCATAACGGTACAATTTCCAGCAAAAATAGGAATTTAATAGACAACGGCAACGAATTAATGAACACGTACAATACAAATTGCTACCTTTGCGCACATGAAAAAAGTATACCTCGACAATGCCGCAACCACGGCGTTACGCCCGGAAGTCATTGCTGAAATGACCACGGTCATGCAGGAAGAATTCGGTAATCCGTCCTCCACGCACAGTTTTGGCCGCGGGGCGCGCAACGTACTCGAACTCTCGCGCAAAACCATCGCCAAGATGTTGGGCGCGCAGGCATCGGAGATTATTTTTACCTCATGCGGTACCGAATCCAACAACTGGATACTGCGCAGCGCGATCGTTGATTTGAAAGTCGAACGCATTATCTCGAGCAAAATCGAGCACCATGCCGTACTGCACACGCTTGAGGTATTGCGCGATGAATTTTCGATTGCGGTCGATTACGTAAATGTGAACGCCGACGGCTTGATCGATCTGAACCATTTGTCTGAATTGTTGGCCGAGCGTGTCCCTACGCTGGTGTCGCTGATGCACGTCAACAATGAAATAGGAACGGTCCTCGACCTGGGGCAAACCGCGCGGTTGTGCAAGCAGTACGGCGCCCATTTTCACACCGATGCGGTGCAATCTGTGGGCAAGGTGGAATTGGATATGCAACAGCTTCCGATCGATTTTTTATCGGCCAGTGCGCATAAATTCCACGGCCCGAAAGGCGTTGGCTTCGCATTTGTCCGCAAAGGCATCGTCATGCGTCCGATGCTTGTGGGCGGCGAACAGGAAAAAGGGCTGCGCGCCGGAACAGAGGGCGTCCACAATATTGCCGGGATGGCCAAAGCGCTCGAGATTTCGTATGCACAGCTTGATGCCGAGCGCGTCAGGATACTGGCGGTCAAAAACCATCTGATCGGGCAATTGTCCCAGCATTTCCCGGGATTCAAGATCAACGGCGGGGAAAGCCTGTATAATATAGTCAATGTATTGCTGCCGATACCGCAGGACAAGACCGCGCTGATCTTATTCCACCTCGACATGAAAGGCATTGCGGTTTCGCGCGGCAGCGCTTGTCAGTCCGGAAGTACACGCCCGTCGCACGTGCTGGCTGAGATCCTCAGTGAGCAGGATTTGTGCAAACCGTCCGTACGCGTGTCGTTCAGCCATGAAAATACAACTGAAGATGTAGACCATTTAATAGAGGTACTCAAAAGTATATGAAGAAAATAGCATTTGCGCTTTGCTGGATGGCCGGCGCTGCCGTGGCCCAGAAAGGGAATTTGGAAATAGGGCTTAACGCGGGCTGGCAATCGGCGCGTATTTCATCTGTTGAAACAGGGAGTCCGGTGCTGAAAACATCTGCGCGCAATGGCATTGGTGCGGGGATTTCCGCGGCTTATTTTTGGGCCGGTCACTGGAGCGCCCGCGTTCAATTGGCCTACGACCAAAAGGGCGTTCAGGGACATGTGGTGCGTGCAGCGATGGACCAGGCGTCCGGATATTCATACCGCGACATTTATTCGGATTTTGAGCTGGATTACCTCAATTTGCCTGTCACGGTCCAATGGCATTACGGCGAAAAATTGCGATGGACTTTGGGCGGCGGCGCCTATATTGGGTATTTGACCGGTTCCAATCAGGATGCCTCGGGAGGCATGGCATCGCCGGTTTTGTCCGATACCGATTACGGTTGGGTGGCTTCTACGGGTTTGCAATGGCCGGCAGCCCCGTCGTTGCGGATTGGATTGGAGTACGAATTCCAGCAAGGTCTCGCAGAAGTGTTTGCTGTCAACCCGTTCAATTCCGCGCACACCAACATACGCCATGCGGTTCGGGTAGGAATTTTCTACCTTTTGTAAATCCATTTTATTTTTCCCGACCAGTGTGCCTTTTGAGGGATGGACTGCCATTGCTGATCACCGATGCAGTGATTCGATCTGGCGGGGAATTGCTATTGGGCTGCACCGAGACAGCGGTTTAGCGTTGCCGTCTGGCGCGATTCGAAAAAAAATTCAAAAAAATCACACCTAACTTACCAATACATAATATTCTTATGTATGTTTGCGTTATGCTTGTGTGGTCCGGTTGCGTTAGGGATGGCAGCAAGGTGCCGCGCACCGCGTACAGCCCGGCCGCGCACTCCCGAACGTTTGGAGCAAAATCAAAGCCACTCGCGGCAACGCCCGAAATAAAAACAGGAATATGATCTACTCATCAGAATTAATTAAAGGAACGCTTAAAACCATTGTGCTTAAACAGCTCGAAAGCAACGAGCGCATGTATGGCTATGAGATCACGCAGCGCGTCAAGGAACTTACGTTGAATAAAATCCAGATCACAGAAGGCGCATTGTACCCGACGTTGCATGCGCTCGAAGCCGACGGCCTGGTCACTACAGAGACCGAGTACATTGGAAAGCGCCTGCGAAAATATTACAGCCTGAGTCCGAAAGGGAAAACAAAAATAGCGGAAAAGGTAAGCGAGCTCGCCGATTTTATGCAAACGATGCAGTTCCTTCTCGACATCAAACCACAAACATTGTAATATGTACGCGATCAACGACACGCAAATTGATTTCATACGCAGCGACATCCGTGCACGGGGCGTTGAAATGGTCAGCCTGCAGCAGGACCTTTTGGATCACATTTGTTGCGTCATTGAACAGGAGCTCGACGAGGATGGCGATTTCGAGCGCTGTTATGAGCGGGTCGTGGCACGGTTCTATAAAAAGGAACTGCGCGAGATCCAGGAGGAGACCATCCATTTGCTAACCCATAAAAACTATTATGTCATGAAAAAAGTAATGTTGGCCAGCGGCGCGGCATCGACCGGATTGCTGCTGGTAGGGATGATTTTTAAATTTTTGCATTGGCCGGGCGCTGCGGCTTGCCTCGTGCTTGGCGTAGTGCTGTTGAGCCTGGTATTTTTGCCGTTGATGTTTACGCTCAAAGTCAGGGAGCAGCGCGAAAAAAGTGATAAGATTGTTGCCGCTGCCGGTACATTGGCCGGGATTCTGATGAGTCTGGGCGTGCTGTTTAAGGTCATGCATTGGCCGGGAGCCAATGTAATGTGCGGTGTGGCACTTTTGGTTACCATGCTGGTGTTTTTGCCGGTGTATTTCTTTTCCGGGATCCGGAATCCGCAAACCAAGGTCAATACGATTGTGTCCTCAGTACTGCTGTTTGCCGGATGCGCCCTGATCCTGATTCTGGTACGTGCGCCGGGCGCCTCTAAAAACGAATACGTCAGGTACACCGATTATTTTGTGCGCAATCAACGCATCGTGGCCCTGGAAGCCGAGTTGCTCGCGCAGAACGGCGGCTCGTCCGGGACCGCGGCCGATGCCGCGACGATCATCCGATTGTGTGACGAACTCAAAACGTTCCTGATCGAGCGCGAAACCGGCCTCAAGAAGCTCGACGGCGATTTCGAGCAAAAAGGCGCGTGGATTGGCGAGACGTTCGCCTCGGTCTATTGGGCCGATGCCCCTGCCGAGCGCGCCAAACTCGACAAAATCAGGCAGTATGTGTCGCAGTTCAACGACGGCCACCGCGCCACCATGGGATTTGAGCCGATTTCAATCGGGGAGCGGTCGCTTGATCCGACTGACCGGGTGCGCAATCTGCTCAATGAACTAAGCCAGATCCAATTGATGGTGCTGCAAAACCAGCGCAGGTTGCTCGCGGCCAAATAGCGCTTTGGCCGTCCATAAAGATCCGCCACGCGCGGATTTTTTATTGGATGGTGGACACGAACGAATCGGCGCCGCTTTGCGCAAGGAACGCCTCGTAATTGCTGATGTTGAGCATGTCCGATAATGACTTTTTCTTATCGGCCGCGTTCTGGTAATAGGCTTTTGCGATGATGTAACCGGCCCAGTACAAAGCGTTGCGCGGTCTTGCGGGTTGTGCTTCTATCCATTGGTCGTAAACATCGTGGCGCATCTCTGCTTTGAAATCAGCCCAGATGCGCTGCTCGTTTCCTTTAAACGCCAGATAGTCGCCGTCGGTTTGGCCTGTGACCAGCTCGGTGATGAATTCGGCCGAGCCTTCGAACAGCGCATAGCACAGCAGCGTGTTCTCGCGTTTCATGCCGTTCTGGTTGGAATGGATGAGCTCGTGGGTGACCGTTACCGGGATTTTGCCAAAGTCCATGACCCATTGCCGTTGCCAGTCGTTCCATCCGGAAGTATCGGTTTGGGCGGTTTTGCTCATCTGTTCGGTGCCGATCAGCAGTCCGTTTTCTGAAATCGTCCCGTTGGAACTGAGCCTGCCCACGACAAAATAAAGATCAGGAAATACTGCTTCGGGGTACAATTCCTCAAACGTGGCGGCGTATTTCCGGATTGGTCCTTTAAGTGCGGTGGT
>JAEWLN010000038.1 GCA_023457535.1 Bacteroidota bacterium | reverse complement strand
TGAGTTTGGACAAATCGGGGTTGACAAATTGCTTTTCGATGTCAAAGTCGAGTATTTCAAAATAGCCGTTGTAAGCCGTCCGTGATTGGCGCTCGCGCACCACAAATTCATATTGCCCGGCAGCGAGTCCGTCAAGGTTGACCTTGTACGTATTGGCCCCTTTGAGCAGATCGTAGTGTTTGGTTTGTCGTGTGGATTTGTTGGTGACCGATATCGACAGCTGGGCCTTGTCATCAAATTCGTAATTTTTATTGAAAAACTGTGCGTTGATCTCAATGGGTTCGCCCGAATTGTAAAAACGCTCGTGGTTGACCACAAGTGATTTACGTGCATTGTTTGAGGCCAGGAATTGAATGATCTTGTCCGCAAAGATGTCGAATTTTTCAAAAGACTGATGGTCTGCATGGCTTTGCAGACGCCACTTCCAAATGTTTTCGCCCAAAAGGAATGCGCTGCGTTTGCCCTGGTCTTCAGAAAAAGCCAGCAATGGCGCGCCCGTGCCGATGTTGCGTATGCGCGAAGACAACAACACCGCTACATTGGCATTGGCTGTTACAGTGCCAAAAGCATTTTGCAACGGCGGCAATTGCTCAAAACCGATATCGTCCTGGGCGAACAAATTGAACTGTTCTTCAAAACCGGCTACGTATTCCTCCGCCTGCGCGCCCATGCGAAACACAAGCTGGTTCTGGTTCATGTTCAGAAACTGGAAATCCGTGGCCGTACCGGTAATGACCAACGTGTTTACGCCCGCGGCTTTGTTCTGGTCAAAAATGGGCTTGAACGCCGCGGTGGGCTGGTACAGAATGAGCACGTTGTAATCAGATACGGAGGGAACTTCCGATGGCCTGAGGATGCGTACTTTGCGCTGCGGATTGCTTTCGATGGCGCGTTTGAGTGCGCCGATGTCCGGATGGAGTATGGAAGACACCAACGCGATTTCAGTGCGCTGGTCCATAACTTCCACCGCAAAATTCTTGACGTTGTTGTACGTGTTCTTTTCGCTCTCGGCCGATGTGACCGATGCCCTGAACACCTGCAGCCCTACTCTATCCGCAGGCAGCAGAACCTGGAAAACCGCCGAGCGCTTCGATGGTGAGAATTGCGCGCTTTGTTTGTGGAGCACCGTGCCGCCCTGGGCGATGCTGAAATTGGCGTTGAGGCTTTTATTGCCGGAATACTGCACAAAGACCTCGACCGGAAATTTATTTTTATGGAATGCGTATTTGTTGACGTTGAGTTGTCCGATGCGCAAATCCATAAATGTCGTCGTGTCGCCCAACACGATGGGATACACTTTGTTGCCGGGATTAAACCCGTACACGTAATCCGCGCCCGAGGTCTGGTTGCCGTCCGATAACAGCACCGTGGCGAAAATCTTGTTCTTATACAGGTTCTTAAGGCTTTTGGCCGTGCGGTCCAGATTGGTCTGGCGGCCGGTAAAATCGAAGTTGGTGGCTGGTTCGAGCTCCGCATCGAATGCAAACGACTGCACGTCGAACTTTTGCTGCAGACGCGGGTCTTGCGAAAGTGTTTGGTAGACCTGGCGCGCAACAGCGTCGGCTTTAAGATCTTTGACCGATGCCGAATTGTCCACTACAAGTGCAAGCGGCGTTTTCTCGATCTCGTACGTGCGATGGGACACCACGGGATTGACCAAAAGCAGCAGCAGGCCGAAAACCGCGACAAAACGAAGTAAAGCCAGCCACGAGTGGATCGCACTGCGCTGGCCGGCTTTGTAAAAATACTGCAACAATGACACACCGGCTGCAACTACCAGCGAAAGGACAATCAGCAGGATGGTGTTTGTGGTCATTGGTTGGATTGATGGACGCTTGCCGGTGGAGGCAAAAACGGCCTGGTTCTAATCGGTTGTTGTTTTGGAACGACATGCCCTAGCCCGGATGGCAGTGGAAATCCTTTGCTTTTTTTCTTTAGAAAAGCAAAGATTGCAACGCACAGCCGGAAATAGCTCCTCAAAAATCAGGTAAGCATGCCGCCGTCTACGTTGAGCACTTGTCCGGTGATGTAGCCGCTCAGGTCCGAGGCAAGGAACAGACACGCATTGGCTACGTCGTCCGGGGTTCCGCCGCGTTTGAGCGGAATGCTCTCGCGCCATCCCTGTACGACATCCTCGTTCAGTTTGCCGGTCATTTCCGTTTCGATAAAGCCCGGGGCTATGGCGTTGCAGCGGATGTTGCGCGATCCGAGTTCAAGCGCCACCGATTTGGTAAAACCGATCACGCCCGCCTTGGACGCCGCGTAATTGGTTTGTCCGGCGTTGCCTTTGACCCCTACCACAGAGCTCATGTTGATGATCGAGCCCGCGCGGTTTTTAAGCATCGTTTTTTGTACGGCCTTGGTCATGTTGAACACCGACTTGAGGTTGACGTCGATGACCTGGTCAAAATCCTCCTCGCTCATGCGCATGAGCAGGTTGTCCTTGGTGATGCCGGCATTGTTGATCAGAATGTCGACCGTGCCAAAATCAGCAAGCACGTTTTCTATGAGTTGGTGCGCCTGATCGTAATCGGCGGCGTTGGATTGGTATCCTTTTGATTTGATGCCCATGCCGTTGAGTTGGTTTTCGAGTTCCTGGGCAGAGGCTGCAGACGAGCTGTAAGTAAAGGCGACGTTGGCCCCGTGTTTGGCGAAAACTTCGGCAATTCCCTTACCGATTCCGCGGCTCGCACCGGTGATGATCGCGACTTTTCCTTCTAAAATCTTCATATTGAATGGGTTTGTTAGTTTTTTGCAGTTTTGCAGCTTCAAATATAGCAATATTTGCGCGCAATGACCACACCGCCGGACTAACTTTTAACAGCATTGGCGATACACCGGCGCATTTTTGTGCGTATCTTTAGGTTACTCAAATACTTGTGCCATGCACCTGGTCGACGAACTGCTCAAAAACCGCAAACCGCGCGATGTGCCCGATATCATGGCGCAGGTTACCGAATTGCTGGACGCGCACCAGCAGCGGCGCAAATCTATCCTCGGGGCCTTGGAACGCCCGGGCGCGGTGGCAGTCCATGCGTTCGATTTGGCGCTGCTGGACCAGGACCGTATTTTTTCAATCGACCAGATCAGAAAAGTGTGCATCGCCTACCGGTTGCGCTTTCTGGAGAGCGGCCGGTTCAAAAGCGGTTTCCCGGAAGAGGCGCTTTCTAAAATCAGGGCGCTCGAAGACGCGCACCGGATACAGCTCCAAGGCTTTATGATCATGGCACCGACCAACGCATTCCGGCTCGACAATTACGATGATCCGCTGTTGTTTGCGCCCATCTCCGACCGCTATTTCTACCTCGTGCACCAATGGGGAAACGACATGAGCCCGTGGCGCAAATACAAAGTTTGGCCCGTTCGCAACCTGGGTTGGTTTACGGCCTTTTGTGTGTTATGGAGCGCAGTGCTGACGATGTGTGTTCCGGTCAATCCGCTTGGCGAAAAAATCGACCTGGCGCGCGTGATTGTCTTTTTGTTTTTGTTCAAATCGTTATTTGCCGTGGCGATGTACGGATTTTTTATGCGCGGGCGCAGTTTCAGCAACACCATGTGGAACAGCCGGTTTTACAATCAATAAAAAAGCGCTTAAGAGCGCTATGGAATTTATTTATCGATGGCTTTCCTAAGGTCTTTAAAATCGCCGCTTTTGATGTTGTAACTCATTGTGCCGTACTCCCGATAAACGAGATCGCCTGTTTTGCCGTTGACCACATGCACAAATTTTTGTCCGTTGACGCATGTGAATTTGAGGTAATACATATCCTGGCCTTCGAGAATTTTGTCGGTCATTTGCTGCTCGGTCAAAAATTCGTATTTGTACGGATAATCTTCCATTAGATTGGCAACATCCTTATCATCGCGCTGGCTGTTGGCAAAGGCAAATGCGTTTCGTTTGATTTTGAGGTAATCCGGCAGGTACAGCGTGGCCTTTTTGAGGTTCTTGATTTCCGGGGTTTTGTCTGAGCCGTACATCCACATCGTTTTTTCCTCGGCGATCAGGCTGTTGATTTTTTGCAGGTTGTTTTTGAGCATCCCGAGCTGGTAAGTGTGAAACGCATCGCCGCTGTATAGCAGTTTCCGGCTTTCGGTCGAATTGATGCCCCTGGTAGCCGCTGCGATAAATTCGATGGTGGGATGCAATTCCACGCGCGCGATCGGAATTTTAGCATCGTTGAGCGCATCATTGAATTTGTCGTTGAAATTCTTTTTTTCCGGTTTGCTTTTTTTGACGAACTTGGCAACGGCTTCCTGGTCGTACATGTAGATGTCGAGATAGCCGTGAACGTAGGATGATTTGCTGGTTTGCTTTACGAATCCGCTGATCGACGCAAACGTGTAGTCGCCGGTAAGGTAATCGAGCACAGAGAAATCGTCGTGCAGCATCACTTTATACGGGGTAACGGTCCAAGTGTCCTGAAGGATGCTTTCGTACTCGGCCAGATCGTACTTGGAACTCAGCACAAAAATGGTCGTGGTGCCTTTGAGCCGTTTGAGCTCGCCTTTTTTGAATGCCCCTACGCCGCCTACGTGCGACGAACTGACAGAAATTTGTGCCTCTGAAGTTCCGATGGCGCCCAGCAACGCAAGCAGCGCGATGCTCTTCCTGAATGTTTTTTTCATAATGTTTGGTTTGGTTAGTTATTGGGAGTTCCCGCCCAAATATAAAAATAGCGCTCTCATATAGACAGCGCTTTTGATTTTAAGTGCAAAAAAATTATTGCTTGACAAATTTCGCGTGGGCGTGGCCGCGCGCGGTGCGCAATCGCACCAGGTAAACACCGGGTTGGAGCGCTGAGACTTCTATTTTCGAACTGTCAGCCGGCGACGTAACAGCCATCACGATCTGACCCAACGTGTTATATATCTCGGCCGAATCGACCCGCATCCCGGCTTTTGACTGTATGGTCAGCAGGTCCGACGTTGGGTTCGGATACAGCGCAAATTCCGACGCAAAATTAAAATCCTGCGTTCCGAGCAACTGGATCGTCGTCACGGCAGGTTTTGTCACGATCGGATGGTCGTAGTCGAAATAGATGCTCGCGCTGTTGCTGAACGAATCGCCAACTTGCAAATCCGGCCTGGTTTAATTTTGAACACGACGTAGCCGTCAATGTTGGCATCGTCGAATGGAAGCTGGATGTTTTTGAAAATGAATTCTACTTTGTTGCCATTGACTCGCGTATAAAAACCAACTTAACACTATCCGCTAATAAATTAAAATCGCTGTTGTAAAAATGCTATAATGCCAAAATTTGTAACCCACTTCAGATAAGGCCAAAAAAAGCCCCATCCAAAAGATGAGGCCTCGACTATAATTTAAATGGGTTTATCCCATCACTTCCTTAACAATCTTACCGATCTCAGCCGGCGAATCCACCACGTGGATGCCATTCTCGCGCATGATGCGTTTTTTGGCTTCGGCTGTGTCGTCAGAACCGCCAACGATCGCTCCCGCATGGCCCATCGTACGTCCTTTTGGTGCCGTTTCACCCGCGATGAATCCGATAACGGGTTTGCGGTTGCCGTCTTGCCTGATCCAGCGCGCAGCATCGGCTTCGAGTTGTCCGCCGATCTCACCGATCATCACGATGCACTTGGTTTCCGGATCGTTCATCAAGAGTTCGACTGCGGCTTTGGTCGTCGTTCCGATGATCGGGTCGCCCCCGATTCCGATAGCAGTGGTAATACCCATGCCTTGTTTGACCACCTGATCTGCCGCTTCATAAGTGAGCGTACCAGATTTTGAAACAATCCCGACGGTTCCTTTTTTAAATACAAACCCTGGCATAATGCCTACTTTGGCTTCTTCCGGCGTAATAACACCCGGACAGTTCGGCCCGATCAGCGTACAGTTGCGTCCTTTGATGTAGTCGTTGGCTCTGATCATATCGGCCACAGGAATGCCTTCTGTGATGGTGATGATGACTTTGATTCCGGCGTCCGCAGCTTCCATGATCGCGTCGGCTGCAAAGGCAGGCGGTACAAAAATGATGGTCGTATCGGCACCCGCTTTTTCAACAGCGTCTTTCACCGTATTGAATACCGGACGGTCCAGGTGCGTGGTGCCACCTTTGCCCGGGGTCACGCCGCCTACAACGTTGGTACCGTATTCGATCATCTGCGAAGCGTGGAACGTTCCTTCGCTACCGGTAAAGCCTTGTACGATAATCCTGGAATCTTTATTGACTAGAACACTCATGAGTTATGATTTAGTGGTTTGTAAAATTGCTATGCAAATGTAAGTTTTTAGCGAGAATTTCTACGCTTGTTTTTAAAAAAATGCGCGATCCGGCAAGCCGCACCCATGGGCGGGCCGCTGTTCGTTTCTCAGCAGATGCCGCTATCCGAGCTGGCTCATCTGGAAACCGCGAAATAATTTGTCGTCCTTGAGCTCCCAGATCACCTGAAAGTGGGCCAACAACATTTCCTCGCGCGGATTCTCGACGGTTTTGATAAAATGGGAATACCGCACACAAACCTGATCGCCATCGTGGAAAAGATGGGTTACGCGCGCTTTGGAGCGAATGTACGAACGTTGCATTTCCTGCGTCAAATCAAGGATGTCTTTGTACTTGAGTTGTACAAAACCTTTGCTGCTGTTCCAGTCGAGCACCACCTCCGGATGCAGGTAATTTTTCATGAGCTCGCTGTTGATCAGCGCCTCCGATTTATAGAAGTCCTGAACGATCTTTTTAGCCGACATTTTATTTGAGTTTGTTTAGAATATTCGGGATTTGCCTGATATGGGCCAATTGCCTGAGCTTTTCGCGTGATTCCTCGACCGGAGTGCCAAAATAGGTCTTGCCGCCTTCGATCGATTTGGTCACGCCCGTTTGCCCCATGACTACTGCTTTATCGCCAATGGTAATGCCGCTGGTGGTGCCTACCTGACCCCAAAGCGTTACTTCGTCACCAATGATGACGCATCCTGCAATTCCGGTTTGCGCCGCGATCAGGCATTTTTTGCCGATAACCGTATCGTGGCCCACGTGAACCTGGTTGTCGATCTTGGTTCCCCGGCCAATGGTCGTATCGCCGGTAACGCCTTTGTCTATTGTGCAAAGCGCGCCAATCCCGACATGATCTTCAATTACCACGCGTCCGCCGGAGAGCAATTGATCGAAACCTTCAGGCCGTTTTTTATAATAAAACGCATCGGCGCCGATGATCGAACCGGCATGGATGATCACATTGTCGCCGATGATCGTATTGTCATAAATCGACACATTGGAATGGATCACGCAATTTTTACCGATGCGCACATGGTGCCCGATAAAGCAATTGGGCTGCACCATCGTCCCCTCGCCTATCACCGCAAGGTCTGAAATGGATGTGCTCGCATAGCGAAACGGCCTGAAATGATGCGTGAGCTTGTTGAAATCGCGGAACGGATCGTTTGAAATCAGCAGCGCCTTCCCGTCAGGACATTCCACCTCTTTGTTGATCAGCACTACGGTCGCCTTGGACTGCAGCGCCTTGTCGTAGTATTTCGGGTGATCAACAAACACGATATCGCCGGGTTCCACTACATGGATCTCGTTCATGCCGTGCACCGGAAAATTATTATCGCCAACATACTTACAGTCGATGAGCTGCGCGATTTCTTGAAGCGGGAAAACCTTTGGGAATTTCATTTTTTTATTTTGGAAATGAGGTAATTAGGAAATTTGAAAATGCGGTCAAACACGCTGAATCATTTCAAATTTCCAAATTTTCAAATTCTTTTCATTACTCCTTAACGCGTTCCATGTATTTTCCGGTCGAGGTCTCGATCTTGATCTTATCGCCTTCGTTGATGAACAGCGGCACATTGATCGTTGCGCCGGTCTCCACCGTAGCGGATTTGGTCGCATTGGTCGCCGTATTGCCCTTTACGCCCGGTTCGGCATAGGTCACTTCGAGGATCACAGAGGCCGGCATGTCTACAGACAATGGCAAATCGGTCTCGGTATTGATCTGTACCATGACTTCAGAGCCTTCTTTCATCAAATCAGGCGCATCAAGTGCATTTTTGTTGATGGAGATCTGCTCGAACGTTTCCGTGTTCATAAAGTTAAATTGGTCGCCTTCTGCGTACAAATACTGGAATTTATGCGTCTCCACGCGAATGTCTTCGATTTTGTGCCCCGCAGAAAAAGTATTGTCGATCACTTTGCCGTTGGTGACGCTTTTGAGTTTTGTACGAACGAATGCCGGACCTTTTCCCGGTTTGACATGCAAAAACTCGATGATTTTATAAATGTCGTGGTTGAATTTGATGCAAAGGCCGTTTTTGATGTCTGAAGTAGATGCCATTTTAATTTTTGTTTAAAGTTTGAGGTTTAAGGTTTAAAGTTAGCGGTTGAATAGGCAACCCGGAACGTTAAATTTTAAACCATTAATAATTGCCGGTATATCCTTTCATCACGCCTCGTGAAGAATTCCGGATAAAATCCAGGATCTCATCGCGTTCGGGCGTGGCTTCCATTTCGGCCTCGATGATGCTCACGGCTTGGGAAGTATTGTAGTTTTTTTGGTACAGGATGCGGTAAATGTCCTGGATCTCACGGATCTTATCGGTCGAAAAACCGCGTCTTCTGAGCCCGACCGAGTTGATCCCGACGTACGACAGCGGTTCCTTTGCCGCCTTGGTAAACGGGGGAACGTCTTTTCTGACCAACGATCCGCCCGACACCATCGCATGGTCGCCGATGTGGATGAACTGGTGCACGGCCGCCAGTCCGCCGATGACCGCATGGTTGCCAATGACGACATGCCCGGCAAGGGCCACGCCATTGACGATGATCGAGTTGTTGCCGATTACGCAATCGTGCGCCACGTGCGCATAAGCCATGATCAGGCAGTTGTTGCCCACGACGGTTTGTCCGGATGCTATTGTGCCGCGGTTAATCGTCACACATTCGCGTATCGTACAATTGTCGCCGATAATGGCCAGCGATTCTTCCCCGCCGAATTTAAGATCCTGCGGTACGGCCGAAATAACAGCGCCCGGAAAAATATTGCAGTTCTTGCCGATGCGCGCGCCTTCCATGATCGTCACGTTCGACCCGATCCACGTTCCGTCGCCAATGATGACATTGTTGTGGATGGTCGTAAAAGGTTCGATCACCACGTTTTTGGCGATTTTCGCGCCCGGATGAACATATGCTAAAGGTTGATTCATTTGTCTGTTTTACTGTTTTTCAATCGGTCAGATGTAATTCGCATTTTTCAATGCGCATTTCATAAATGTTCTTTAATCGTTTAATTGTTTCATCTGCATCGCCTGTTGGAAGAACCAATTATACGATTTGACGGTGGGACAAGCTACTGGTTTTTGACGATCTGTGCCATCAGTTCGGCCTCGGCGACAAGTTTGCCATTGGCATACGCATTAGCCTGCATGTGACAGATGCCGCGGCGTATCGGCGAAATCAGGTCGCATTTGAACACCAGCGTGTCGCCTGGCAACACCTTGTGTTTGAACTTCACATTGTCGATTTTCATAAAATAAGTAAGGTAATTCTCCGGATCCGGAACCGTGCTCAGGATCAGGATGCCGCCGGTTTGCGCCATGGCCTCAATGATCAAGACGCCCGGCATGACTGGTGCGCCCGGGAAATGCCCTACGAAAAACGGCTCGTTCATCGTCACGTTCTTTTGCCCGACGACATGCGTATCGGACAATTCAAAAATCTTGTCCACGAGCAAAAACGGCGGACGGTGTGGCAACATCGACATGATTTTGTGGATGTCCATGAGCGGTTCCTGGTTCAAGTCGTACACCGGCACCTGGTTGCGCTGTTCTATTTTGATGATCTTGGCCATTTTCTTGGCAAATTGCGTGTTGACAAAATGACCCGGCTTGTTGGCGATCACCTTTCCCTTGATGCGCGTGCCAATCAGCGCCAGATCGCCCACTACATCGAGCAATTTGTGGCGCGCGGCCTCGTTCGGGTGATGCAGCGTGAGGTTGTCCAGAATGCCGTTCGGCTTTACTGAAATGTTGTCTTTGCCAAAAGCGACCTTGAGGTTTTCCATTGTGCTTGGCGAAATTTCCTTGTCGACGTATACAATCGCATTGTTCAGGTCGCCGCCTTTGATCAGGCCGTTTTCGAGCAGCGATTCGAGTTCGTGCAAAAAGCTGAACGTGCGCGCCGCAGCGATTTCGGTTTTAAATTCGCCAATATTTTTCATCGTCGCGTTTTGCGTACCGAGTACCTTGGTGCCAAAATCGACCATGGCCGTGACCTGATAATCGTCTGCAGGCATCACGAGGATTTCGCTTCCGGTCGCTTCATCGGTGAAGGAGATCACTTCTTTGACCACATAGTATTTGCGTTCGGCATTTTGCTCGACCACGCCTGCCTTTTCGATGGCTTCAACGAAAAATTTGGACGATCCGTCCATGATAGGCGGCTCCGAAGCGTCGAGTTCGATGATGACGTTGTCCACGTCACAACCTACAAATGCAGCCAGAACGTGTTCTGATGTTTGGATCTTGACGCCCAGTTTTTCGAGGTTGGTGCCGCGCTGGGTGTTCACGACATAGTTTGCATCGGCTTCGATAATCGGCTGACCTTCAAGATCTACGCGTACAAACGTGTAGCCGTTGTTGACCGGTGCGGGTTTAAAAGTCATTTTCACTTCCTTGCCGGTGTGCAATCCGACGCCGGTCAGCGAAATCTCATTTTGTATGGTCGTTTGTTTAACCATGATTATTTATTTTGGTTTACTGTTTTTTTCAACTCTTCGAGTTCATTGACAATTTTAGGCAGGTTGCGGAAATGCACATACGATTTGTTGTAATCGCCGTATCCAAACGCCGGACTTCCCTGAATGACTTCGTCGTCCTTGATGTTTTTTCCGATGCCCGATTGCGCCTGGATTTTGACATTATTGCCAATGATCAGGTGTCCCGCAATGCCCACTTGTCCGCCAATGACGCAGTTTTTGCCGATTTTGGTCGATCCGGCCACGCCTGTTTGTGCGGCGATCACGGTGTTTTCACCGATTTCGACATTATGTGCGATCTGGATCTGGTTGTCGAGCTTGACCCCTTTGCGGATGACCGTAGAGCCCATTGTCGCGCGGTCGATCGTCGTTCCGGCACCAATGTCAACATGGTCCTCAAGCACCACATTGCCGATTTGCGGCACTTTGTTGTAGCTGCCGTCTTTGTTCGGGGCAAATCCAAATCCGTCCGCGCCAATGATCACGCCCGAATGGATCACGCAATTTTGCCCGATCAGCGTATCGGAATAAATCTTGGCGCCTGCAAAAACCGTCGAATTATCGCCGATGGTCACATTGTCGCCCAGGTAACAATTCGGGTAGATTTTTACATTATTCCCGATACGGACATTGGCGCCCACATAACTGAAACTTCCCAGATACAAGCCGTCGCCATAGGTGACGCTGTTGGAAATAACGGTGTTGGACTCGATGCCGTTCTTGCTGGCCTTTCGCGCCTGATCGTAAAATTCGAGCAGTTTGGTGAAGGACAAATAAGCGTCCTCCACCTTGATGAGCGTGGTGGAAATATCGGATTCAGGCACAAAGGAGTGGTTCACGATCGTGATACTGGCCTGTGTCGAATAAATGTAATGGGTGTATTTGGGATTGGCCAGGAATGTCAGCGAACCGTCGGAACCCTCTTCAATCTTAGAAAGCTTGTATACTTCAACCTTTGGATTGCCAACGATTTCGCCTTCTAAAATGCCTGCTATCTGCTCTGCTGTAAATTTCATCCTCTGCGATTAAAAAGCCATCAAAATGGAACTGCCGACAAAAATATAAAAATTTGACAATGCGCGTCACATTTCTGTCAGTTGTTTTGGAAAACAGATGTAATACTTGGTAACCGGCTTCGAAAGTGCTTTCAGGTTCAGCTGGTCCGATGCTTCTACGACGTCTTCGATGGTCCTGTCCTTTTTGAGGATGTGGATCGGCTCGACGGTTTTGTTGTACGCCTGGTTTTTGATCTTGCCTTTAAACACAAAATAAGAGGTCTCGGACGGCGCTATTTTTCCGGTAGCAGTTAATTGGTCTGTCAGGGCAGCAATGTCGGCGGCGGCAAATTTCTCGCTGCTGAGTTTGATTTTGAGCAGATCGCGGTTGATGAGCATTGTGCACAATTGGCTCAGGATGAAATCCTCGTGGTGTTGCCAGGCTTTGAGCGCGCCAACGATGTCAAAGTCGTCGAGCTGGGCAAATTTGTGGAGTACATCAGTGTTGAAATCTTCCCGTTCGATTTTGTGCTGCATGAAAAACAACAGCGCCGGGCTGCACGGCAAAATAATGCCGCGCTGGGTAAGGTCTTTGGCGCGCTTGAATACTTTGATGAGCATCAGTTCGGCCACCAGGCTCGTTTTGTGCAGATACGCCTGCCAGTACATAAGCCGGCGCGCCATCAAGAACTTCTCGATCGAATAAATGCCCTTTTCCTCGAGCACGAGTACGTCGTCCACGACATTCATCATTTGGATCAGGCGGTCTGAATTGATGTTGCCCTCTGCCACGCCGGTGTAAAAACTGTCGCGTTTGAGGTAATCCATGCGGTCCATGTCAAGCTGGCTCGAAATGAGCTGGAGCATGAATTTTCGGTGGTAATCACCTTTGAACACTTTGATGGCGAGCGATAACCGGCCATTAAAATCGGCGTTGAGCTTGTCCATGAACAACATCGAAATGGCTTCGTGGTTGACATTCTCGACAATGCTGTGTTCCATCGCGTGAGAAAATGGCCCGTGCCCGATATCGTGCAGCAAAATGGCCACGTAAAGCGCGTTTTCCTCTTCCTTGGAAATGGCAACGCCTTTAAAACGCAATACTTCAACGGCTTTTTGCATGATGTGCATACAACCCAGCGCATGGTGGAACCGCGTATGGTGCGCGCCCGGATATACCAGATACGACAATCCCATTTGCGAAATGCGCCGCAAACGCTGAAAGTATGGATGCTGGATCAAATCGTAGAGCAGCGGGTTCGGAATGGTAATGAATCCGTAAATGGGGTCGTTGAGTATTTTGAGCTTGTTGATTTGTGTCACGGGGTGGATTTTGGTAACAAAGATAGCAAATCTATGGTCGGGACGTAATGGCAGGATAAAATCACAAAAGCGTTGAAAATGTACAGATTTTCTGCAGCCGATATAAGTCGGAATTGCTTAGGGGTTAACCCTACGCCCCCTGCCCTACGCTTCCAAATTACAATTTTTTTTGATACCGGGACTACAGATAATCTGTATACAATATGGCAAACTTTTCCATAAGCGATCATTCGTTTCAAAATAATGTAACATAAACGCACTTTAATATAAAGAAATCCGCCCGGAAAACAGGATTTTTACAACTTGGAAAAAAGTACATCCGATTTGGCGTTTATTCCGGATTGGGTTACATTAGTTAAAAAAACAAACAGATTTTGGATTACAAAAAAAGCCTCAGGAAGACCGGCAAAGTGCTGCTTTGGATCATCGGCTCGGTCATCGGGCTTTTCCTGTTAATTGTCTTGTTGATCCAGGTTCCCGTTATTCAGAACAAAATCAAAGACAAAGCCGTCAGTTATCTCGAAGAAAAAATCAAAACCAGGGTCGCGATCGGACGCATCGAAATCGGGTTGCCCAAGAAAGTCATCCTGGAGCATTTTTACTTTGAAGACCAGCAAAAAGACACGCTTTTATCCGGGCAAAAACTCGCCGTAGACATCAGTCTGCTCAAACTGCTCAGCAATGAAGTCGAGATCAATTCTATCGATCTGAAAGGCGTGACGGCCAATGTAAGCCGCAGCAAAGACTCGGTATTCAACTTCGACTACATCATCAAAGCCTTTGCGTCCGATGAACAAAAACCCAAGGACAGCGAGCCGATGAAGATTTCCGTAAACCGCATCAACCTTTCCCGCATCCGCGTGCGCTTTGCCGACCAGATCACCAAAAATGACCTCAAAGCTTACATCGGCCAGTTCGAAACCAATGTCGACCGCTTCAATCTGGACCAACTCGAATTTGACGTGCCCAAAATTAAACTCGATGGATTTGACCTCAAACTCAAACAAGGCCGCCTTATTGAGGAAGCCGTTGTCAAAACTGCCGAAGTCGCGGACTCGCTCGCCCAGCAGCCGCATTTGAAACTCAAGCTCGGAACAATCGATTTGTCGCGCATCAAGATCGGGTATGACAATCAGGGCACCCAACTCAACACCGGTTTACAGCTTGGAAAACTGCGCGTTCGCGTCAATGATTTCGATATCGCCAGGCAGCATATCGACCTCGAGAGCCTTGATATCAACCAGTTAAAAGGTGTTTTGGTCGTAGGCAAGTATGAGCGTGAGCTCGCCAGAAACGTCGGCAACTCTAAAGAACAGCCTGAAGTTGCGCCCGGAATGCCGTGGAAAGTCAAACTCAACCAGGCCGATCTTAAAAAAATCACGTTCCGTTACGACGACCAGAATGCGCCCCGGGCCCAACAAGGAATGGATTACAAGCACCTCGATGTCAGAAACTTCAACCTGGTAGGCGAACAATTTGTCATGGCCGATGACGTGATCTCCGGAAACATTTACGCCTTTACCATCCAGGAAAAAAGCGGTCTCGACGTGCAATCGCTCAAAACCGAGTTCTATTACGGCAAAAAAAGTGCATACCTCAAAAAACTTCACCTTAAAACGCCGCAAACGTTGCTGCGCGACCAGATTGTCGTGGGATATCCGTCTGTGGAAAGCCTCAGCAAGGACCTTTCGCAGCTCGATGTCAACGCCAACATCGCCGGCAGCCGCATCGGGTTTAAAGATGTGCTGATTTTTGTGCCGGCGCTTGCCGATACCAATCCTTTCAAAAGCAATCCCAATGCGGTGATGAACATCGACAGCCGCATTACCGGAAAGGTTGGCAACCTGAACATTCCGAAATTGCAGGTCAGCGGCATAGGCCATACGACTGTCAACGCCAGCGGGCGCATCACAGGCCTTCCGGATGCCAAAAAAGCGTATTTCGACCTTGCGATCCACGAGGTTACGTCTACTGCGCGCGACATCGGTCAATTGGTGCCGAAAGGTACGGTCCCGAATTCGCTCCGACTGCCGTCAAACATAGCGCTCAATGGAAATTTCACGGGCTACATTGATGATTTTGCGACCAAACTCAATGTCAATACAAGTTATGGAAATGCCAAAGTCGATGCCCGATTCGACCAGAGGCGCAAAGGGGGCGAAAAATACAAAGCCGATGTGGACATCCGCAATTTCCACGTGGGCAAGCTCATTAAAAATGACACCGTCGGGCGCGTGACACTCAAAGCGCGCGTCAACGGTACCGGCCTTGATCCCAAAACCGCGAGCGCCGTGGTCAAAGGCCGCGTCTATAAAGCGGAATACAATAATTACACGTTCCGGGACCTGGTACTCGACGGCAACATCCAGCGTGGCGCATTTGTGGCCGAGGCAAAAATGAAGGATCCGAACCTTACGTTCGATTTAACATCCAATGGCGACTTTGGCGGCAAGTATCCGGCGGTCAAACTCAAGCTCAATGTCGATATCGCCGATCTTGAAAAGCTCAACCTGCACGCCGGCCCGATGAAACTCCGCGGCACGATAGACGCCGATCTTCCCACGGCTGATCCCGACTTTCTCAACGGGGAAGTCAGCCTGCACCATATTATGTTTGCCAATAAACATGGCGAATTTGTACTCGATTCGATCCAGGTACTGGCCACGACAACGGCCGGGCAGAACGCCATTTCGCTGCGTTCGCAATTCGCCGACGCCGATGTGGTGGGCAAGTTCCAGCTTACCAAGGTGGGCCAGGCGCTGATGCATTCGTTTTCCAAATATTACAATACCAATCTGGGCGGCGTGGCGGTAAAACCATCGGCAGACCAGCAATTCGATTTCAATCTCAAGGTCAAGAACAGCCCGCTTTTGCTGCGTATGGTTCCCGATATCAAAGCGATGGACTCGATCATGATTGCCGGCGGTTACAATGCTGCGGGCGATACGATCTATGTTGCCGGGCTGATCCCCAAGCTGACCTATGGCGAAAATACGGTGTCCAATGCGATCATCAACCTCGACACACAAAATGAGGCGCTGGTGTACAGCGTGATCGTAGACGATATTTCGAATCCCGGCGTACAACTCCCCTACACCAACGTATCGGGACAGATCAAGGATAATGTGGTGTCCTATACGATCCAGATCAAAGACCTAAAGGACCGGGAACGCTACCTGATCGCGGGCGTCCTGCAATCGGCGGACGGAAAGACGATCATTGAACTCGTACCCGACAATTTCAAGCTCAATTACGAGCCGTGGACGCTCAATCCGGAGAACCAGATCAAACTCGGCAATGGCATTTACGCCAACCATTTCGAACTCAGCAAAGACGGTTCATCAATCAGGCTGCAATCGCAGTCCGAATCGCCTAACGCCCCTCTGGACGTGGCCCTCACGGATTTCAGGATCGAGACCATTACCAACATCATCCAGCAGGATTCGCTGCTTGTCGGCGGGCGCATCAATGGCCAGGCGGTGCTCAAAAACCTGCAAAAGACCCCTACGTTCACGGCCGATCTGAACATTGACGATTTCAATTTCAAGACCGACACCATCGGCAATATCAAAATCGACGTCAATAACGAAATCGCTGGCACGTACGATGCCAGGGTCCAGATCACGGGCAAAGGCAACCAGGTGGATATCGACGGTAAATATTTCGCGGCCAATCAGGGATTTGACCTCAATGCGGACATCCGGCACCTGGAGATCAAAAGCATTCAGGGATTTACGGCCGGCAACATCAAAAACAGTACGGGCCATCTTACCGGAAAATTCAAAGTTACCGGAAACATTGACGATCCGAAGGTAATCGGAAACCTCAAATTCAACGACGGCGCTTTTACGGTCGTCCCGATCAATTCAAATTTCAAGCTCATCAACGATCAGATCGTATTTGATGAGCGCGGCATCTGGTTCGAGCGGTTTTCACTGTCGGACGAAAATGACAACCAACTGTTCATCATCGGACGCGTCGATACGCCCGATTACCGCGATTATGCGTTCAACCTGAACATCAAAGCCGACAATTTCCGCGCGATGAATTCAAAGGAAAAAGATAACGATTTGTATTATGGACAGCTGTATCTTGACACCGATCTGCGCGTGCGCGGGGATTTGAACAAACCGGTCATCGACGGCAATCTCAAACTCAACGAAGATACCAAGCTGACTGTCGTGCTGCCGCAGTCCGATCCGTCGGTGCAACAGCGCGAGGGTATTGTCGAATTCATCGATCAGGACAATCCGTTTTTGGAAAATGTGCGCGTGACCGATACGATCTCAAAATCCAAATTCACAGGCATTGACGCATCGGTCAACATCGAGATCGACAAATCGGCCGAACTCAACCTGATCATCGACAAGGGCAACGGCGATTACCTCAATCTGAAAGGGGAAGCCAGGCTTACGGGCGGCATCGATCCATCGGGCAAAACGACGCTCACGGGCCGGTATGAATTCCAGGAAGGCGCTTACCAAATGACGTTCAACGTGATCAAGCGCCGGTTCGACATCAAGGCGGGCAGTTATATTCTGTGGACGGGCGAACCCACCCAGGCCGATGTGAACATTACCGCGATCTACGAATCGAACACCGCACCTATCGATCTGGTTGACGATCAGCTTGGCGGCGTGTCGGCTGAAGTGCGCAACCAGTACAAACAGCGCATTCCGTTTCAAACGAACCTGATCATGAAAGGCGAACTGCTCAAGCCTGAGATCAGTTTCGACATCCAGCTCAAAGAGGGCAATAATTCTGTGTCGACCGTGGTGATCAATACCACCGAGGCCAAACTCGCGCAAATCCGCCAGAATCCGTCCGAGCTCAACAAACAGGTCTTTGCGCTGCTGTTGCTCAACCGGTTCATCGGTGAGAATCCTTTTTCGAGCGAAGCAGGTGGCGTTACGGGTGAATCTCTGGCGCGTCAGAGCGCGAGCAAATTGCTCTCGCAGCAACTCAACAACCTGGCAGGTGATCTGATCTCAGGCGTGGAACTCAACTTCGACCTTGAATCGACCGATGATTACACCTCGGGCCAGAAACAAAACCGCACCGACCTGAACGTAGGGGTATCCAAATCGCTGCTCAACGACCGGTTGAAAGTTACCGTGGGCAGCAATTTCGGGCTCGAAGGCCAGCAGCAGGCCAATGAGGAAGCGACCAACATCGCCGGTGACCTTTCTGCCGATTACCAGCTTACCAAGGACGGTCGCTATCGCGTGCGCGTGTACCGCAAAAACCAATACCAGGTGGCTTTGCAGGGCCAGGTGGTGGAAACCGGTGTTGGGTTCATCATTACGATGGATTACAACAAATTCCGCGAATTATTCCAGAAATCGGCGCGCGAACGCGAAATCGAGCAGGAGCTCGCGGCCAAGAAAGCAAAGAAAAATGCAGCTAAAAAGAAATAAGATGCGATTGAGGAATGTACTTTATGCGTTATCGGCTTTACTGATCGCATCGGCGTGCAGCAATACCAAATACCTTGCAGAAGGCGAATTGTTGTATGTGGGCGCCAGTGTTAAAGTGGACGACAAAAACCTGCCTAAAAAGCAACGCAAGGCGCTTAAAAAAGAGCTTGAAGACCTCACGCGGCCCGTGCCGAACAAAAAAATCCTCGGGCTGCGGCCCAAATTGTGGTTTTACAATATTGCCGGCACGCCCAAAAAAGAGAAAGGTTTCCGTCATTGGCTCAAATACAAAGTGGGCGAACCGCCTGTCACTTTTGGCAAAGTCGATCTCAAATACAACACCGATGTGCTGCAGAGTTATGCTGAAAATAAGGGTTATTTCCAGGCATTCGTAACCTCGGACTCCACGCGGCGCGGCAAAAAAGCGACAGCAGAATACACCATCAAACCCGGCAAACAGTGGAAGATCAAAAACGTGATCTATCCGGCAGATTCCACTAGCGAACTCGAAAAGGCAATTACACGCACTTTGGGCAGGCGCGGCAAACGCGGGTTGCTTAAAATTGGCGATCCTTACGATCTGGACGTGATCAAGGCCGAGCGCGAACGGATCGACACGCGCTTGAAAGAAAAGGGCTATTATTTTTTTACGCCCGATTACCTCAAAGTTCAGGTTGACAGTACCGTCGGCAAATATGAGGTTGATTTGCTGGTCAAAGTCAAGGAGGACACCCCCGATAATGCGCGCGAAGTCTACAAAATCAACGATATTTACATCTATCAGAATTATTCGATCAACGAGGACGAGAACAAGATCACAAGCAAGGACTCAGTGGTGTTATACAAGGATCTGACAATTATCGACACGGCGGCCACATTCAAGCCCAAGATCTACGATCGCACGCTGCAGTTCCACAAAGGCGATGTGTATAACCGCACGGACCACAACCTGTCGCTCAACCGACTGGTCAACCTCGGGACATTTAAATTTGTCAAAAACCAGTTCAAGGTTTCCAACCAGTTTACCAACATGCTCGACGCTTATTATTACCTGACGCCGCTGCCTAAAAAATCGATTCGCGTGGAAGTGCTTGGCAAGACCAATTCGGCCAATTATACGGGATCTGAACTCAACGTGAACTGGAGCAACCGCAACACGTTTCGCGCCGCGGAATTGCTGACCATATCAGCCTTTGGCGGACTCGAGGTGCAGGTATCGGGGCAAAACAAAGGGTACAACGTATACCGCGTGGGCGGCGAGGCGAACTTGTTCTGGCCGCGCATCATTGCGCCCATCAAGGTTGAATCGGCCAGCGGATTTGTGCCGCGTACGCGTGCCATGCTGGGTTACGAATACCAGAAACGCATCAAATTGTATGCGCTCAATACGTTCCGGGGTTCATTTGGCTATCAGTTCAAGGAAAGCGTGCGCAAGGAACACCAGCTCAATTTGCTTGAAGTGACCTACGTCAGCCCGGCCAATGTAACCGAATTATACCAAAAACAAGCCGATACGATTGAAGCTTTGCAACGCGTGATCGATAAGCAACTCATTTTTGGCCCGAGCTATTCTTACACCTATACCAACACCATGCGTAAAAGGCTGCGCAATACGTTCTATTTCAAAGGTTCGCTTGAGGAATCGGCGGCTCTTACCGGTCTCCTCACAGGCGCCAATATTAAAAAAGGCGATACGGTAAGCGTACTCAATGTGCCGTTCAGTCAGTTTGTCAAAGCCGAGGTCGATTTCCGCCATTACCTGCGGCTGGGTGAAAACACCCAACTTGCAAGCCGCATCATTGCAGGCGCGGGCGTTCCGTTTGGCAATTCCCGTGACCTGCCGTTCATGAAGCAGTTTTTTAGTGGCGGAACCAATAGTGTCCGGGCTTTCCGCGCGCGGTCGATCGGGCCGGGTACGTTCAAAGCCACAGTGGATGAGAATTCGTTCCTGCCGGACGAATCGGGCGATTTGAAATTCGAATTCAACACAGAACTCAGGCAAAAACTTGTAAGCGTGCTGCACGGCGCGGTCTTTCTTGATGCAGGCAATGTGTGGCTTATGAACGAAAACCCTGAAAAGCCGGGTGGAAAAATCTCTAAAAACTGGTTCAAGGAGTTGGCCGTAGGCGCCGGTGCGGGTTTGCGCATTGATGCATCGATATTGATCCTGCGGCTCGATTTTGCGTTCCCGCTGCGCAAGCCGTATCTCGAAGCCAACCGTTGGGTGTTGGACAAGATCGATCTGGGCAACCGCTCCTGGCGCAAGGAAAACCTTGTATTCAACCTGGCCATCGGCTATCCGTTTTGATGCTGCCTGAGGTTAAAAACAAAAAGGAAGCCTTTGACAGCTTCCTTGAGTAGGGTTCTGATTAATTTCATCAGTCGTTTATGGGAGAAAATTCCTGACGCGCTTACTTCGTATTCAACAAAGGGCGTTAATGAATCAGAACCGTTTGATAAAGTTACGTTTTTTTAGCAGGCAACGGTGTTAAAATAATTGAATTTGAATTAATTTAACACTGCTTCGCGGCCATCGGTAAGGTGATTCCTATACGGCAGATAGATGAAAAACGACGCGCCATCTCCCGGAGCGCTCCGGGCGGTAATGTAACCCGAATGGTTTTCCACGATCTTCTTGCAAAGTGCCAATCCGATCCCGGTTCCGGAGTAATTTACCCGGTCGTTCAGTCGTTGGAAAATCGTGAAAATCTTGCCCAGGTATTTTTGGTCGAACCCTATTCCATTGTCGCTGATGACCAGTTCGAGATACTCGCCCGTAGCAAAATTGGCGTCCGGGATTTCATTCCACTGGCAGCGCCGGGCCTTTACCTCTATTTTTGGCGCTTTGTCCGAGAATTTGATCGAATTGCCGATCAGGTTTGAGAACAATTGATTGATCTGAAGCGGAATGGCAGTA
>JAEWLN010000037.1 GCA_023457535.1 Bacteroidota bacterium | reverse complement strand
GATCAAGCACGATCTGGCCCAGCGCGTCAGGCTCCAACTGCGCAAGGTGCCCAACCTCAATTTTTACATCGACGACTCGCTGGATTATATCGAAAAAATCGACAACGCGCTCAAAGGACAGGAAAATCCCATCGAGAACCGCGATTTGCTCGAACGCCGCAAAAAAGCCTAGTGAATTTTCCGTTTTACATAGCCCGGCGGTATCTGCGCAGCCGCAGCACCAACAATGCGATCAACATCATCAATCGCATTTCGTCGGTGGGTATCATCGTGGGGTCTATGGCTTTGTTTGTGGTGTTGTCCGTATTCAGCGGCTTGCGCGACTTCAGCCTATCGTTCAGCAACGATTTTGATCCCGATCTCAAAGTCATCGCCAAACACGGCAAAACCTTTTCGATATCGCGCGCGCAACACAAAAAACTTTTGCAATTACAGGACGTCCAGTCCCTGACCCACATCCTCGAGGAACGCGTACTGTTTATGTTTGACGGCAAAGAACAGGTCGCTTACCTTAAAGGCGTCGATTCTGTGTTCCCAAAGGTCAACGACATTTCAAAGATCATTTACCAGGGCGACTGGCTCGAACCCCATACATCGCAGGTGGTCATCGGAAACGGCATCTCGCAAAAATTATCGCTCGGGCTCATGGATTTCAACAATCCTTTCGAGGTTTACGTTCCCAAGCCGGGCACCGGAACCATCGAACGTCCGGAAGACGCGTTCAATCAATTCACATTGGCGCCCGTTGGCCTTTATGCGCTCAGCGAAGAGCTTGACGACAAATACGTGTTTTGCGAACTGCGGCTCGCCCAGGCGCTGCTCGAATACAAACCCAACCAGTTCTCCGGCCTGGAGCTCAAACTAAAACCCGGCACAAACGAACAAAACGTACGCCTGGCGGTGGAAGACATTTTTCCAAACCAGATTACCGTCAAGAACCGCGCACAGCTTAACGACAGCCTTTACAAAATGCTCAACACAGAGAACGTCGCCATTTACCTCATCTTCACACTGGTGATCATCCTGGTGCTCTTTGCGTTTTCCGGCTCGATTTTCATGGTCATCATCGACAAGCAGTCCAACCTCAAAACACTGTATAATCTGGGTGCGGAAATTAAAGACCTGCGCAAAATATTTTTACTCCAGGGCACTCTTGTTTGCGCCATAGGCGGTGTCATCGGACTGGCGCTTGGCAGTGCGGTGGTTGTCGTCCAACAGCAGTTCCAGCTGATCATGATCACACCAAGTTTGGCCTATCCCGTGATTTATTCTGCAGAAAATGTACTCGTGGTCTTTGCTACCATCCTCTCGCTCGGATTCATCGCCTCGTGGATCGCTTCAAGCCGCGTGAGCAAAAAATTGGTCGATTAGATTTTTTGGGCGTTCCGGCGAACCGAACCCCCGGATTTAAACCCACTCGCAGTCGCCGTCAGGCTGTCGCACTCGCTTTTTTATCTGCGCAGGCTCCAATAAAAAGAGCTCACACAAATGCTCCATCCTTAACGCAACGAGGCGTATTCATAACCCGAGAACGCGGCAGAGATCTCGTCGAATGCCTCGTATAAACCTTTGGCGTTGTCGATCGTGACAAGCTTTTGGCGGTATTCCTTGAAGTTGTGGATGCCTTTGAAGTAATTGGTATAATGCCGGCGCGTTTCTACAATCCCTACCCACTCGCCTTTCCATTCCATGGCCCAGGTCAGGTGGTTGCGTGCCGCTTCGATCCGGTCCTGCATCGTGGGCGCAGGCAAATGCGTGCCGGTTTTGAAAAAGTGTTTGATCTCATTGAATAGCCACGGATAACCGATCGCCGCGCGGCCAATCATAATCCCGTCCACGCCATAGCGGTTTTTGTATTCAAGCGCTTTTTCAGGCGAATCGATATCGCCATTGCCAAAAATAGGCATCGTGATGCGCGGATTGTTTTTGACGCGTGCAATAGGCGACCAGTCGGCTTCACCTTTGTACAATTGCGCTCTCGTCCTGCCGTGTATCGAAAGCGCTTTAACGCCGATATCCTGCAAACGCTCGGCCACCTCATCAATATTGATCGAATCCTCGTCCCAGCCCAGGCGCGTCTTGACCGTGACAGGCAAATCCGTACTGTCGATCACGGCCTTGGTCAGCCGCACCATCAAATCGACGTCTTTCAAAACCGCAGCGCCGGCGCCTTTGCACACAACTTTTTTGACCGGACACCCAAAATTGATGTCGATCAAATCCGGATTCACCGCAGAAACAATCTTGGACGACATCGCCATTGCTTCCTCGTCGCCACCAAAAATCTGGATGCCAACAGGCCGCTCGTAATCGAAAATATCAAGTTTTTGCCTGCTTTTGATCGCATCGCGGATCAGTCCTTCACTGGAAATGAATTCAGAGAACATCAAATCTGCGCCATGCTGTTTGCACAATCGGCGAAACGGCGGATCGCTGACGTCCTCCATGGGCGCGAGCAGCAGCGGAAATTCCGGAAGTTCGATGTTGCCTATTTTAACCATGGGGCAAAGGTACGATTTTAGGTTGAATGTCAAACGTCGAACGTCGAACGTCAAACGTCGAATGTCGAACGTCAAACGTCAAACGAACGAAATTTAAACGTTAAACCTTAAACTAAAAAAAACCAAGGTCGAACGTCGAATGTCGAATGTCGAACGTCAAACGTCAAATGAACGCAACTTTAAACTTGAAACCTTAATCTTGCCCTTCCTAACCCCGGTGATCGAAAAAATGAATCGGCTTTCTGCTCATCGGGTTGAAGATCAGCTGGTTCAAAATCGCGTTTGAAGTAAAGATGATCTTTGGCGTCACGCGCAATTTGGCCTGGAAGTGTTCCTTGATCTCGCGCAAAAACGACTCGGATTCTTGTTTGACGGCGAGTTTGATGACGATTTCGTCCGTTCCGAGATCATTGGTATAGATCTCAATAATGTGGTTCTCGATGTTTGAAAATCCGCTTAAAACATCGGTCATCGCCGGCGGGTACAATGTCGTGCCTTTGTATTTGATCATTTGTTGCTTGCGCCCTATAACCGGCCCCACGCGCAGTGTATTGCGTCCGCAAGGGCAGGGATCGCGGTGCAGTTTGACGATGTCGCCCGTCTTGAACCGAACCAGCGGCATGGCTTCGATGCCGAGCGTTGTAAAGGCCAGCTCGCCGGGTTGACCGTCAGGTACGGGCTGGTTGTCGTCGTCCAGCGTTTCTACGATGATGAGTTCGGGATGGTGGTGTCCGCCCATGGCGTGCGCACATTCGGTAAAGGCTGTGCTCATTTCGGTCGAGGCGTAGGTCGAATAAAGCCTGAGGTTCCATTTATCGGCGATCTTCCGCGAAAGCGTGCTAAGTGAGAAATCCTGGTTGCGCAGCGATTCCCCGATACAAATCGCTCCTTTGATCCCGGAATTGTTGTAATCGATGCCGTGGTTTTCAGCGTATTCGATCATCTTGAGCAAAAACGACGGGACCGTAATCAAATGTGTCGGGCGGTATTTTCTTATCGAATCCCATTGCAGTTCGGGAAGTCCGGCCCCAACGCGTATCACGCCCACTTTCATTTTGCGCAACCCGAGGAAATACGCCAGTCCGGCCATAAAACGACGGTCCATCGTGGTCATGAGTTGTACGCGGTCGCCGGGTTGGATGCCCGCGCAGTCGAACGAAATCGCTTCGTTGTAGGCCAGTCGGTCCAGATCGTTGTCGGTCATGCCAAACGTGACCGGATCGCCCAGCGTACCTGATGTGGTCGCATAATCGATGATCTGGTCCTGCGCCACGCATAAAAAGTCGTCATTGAATTGCTGCAGATCCGATTTGGTGGTCACGGGGAGTTTTTGCAGATCTTCCAACGTTTCAATATCGGCCACTGAAATACCCGCCTCGGTAAAACGCCGCTGGTAAAACGGCGAATGCTCCGCTATGTAAAGCAATGTCTCGCGCAATTTTCGCTCCTGAAAAAGCTTGATTTCAGTGGCCGACCGGGTTTCTATCGTTGGGATCATTTCAATTTCCTGTTGATTTTTCGCAGCATTTTTTCAATTTCTTTTCGCGCCAAAAGTGTGGTGATTTCTTTGATCAGCGCCTCTTCGAGCTGGATTTTGGCCGATCGGTAGTCCTTGTTGTCATAAAAATATCGGCCCGGCTTGTAATAAACGACCCAAAAATCCGGGTTCAAAGATTGGTATTTTTTGATAAAATCGGCCGTTAATCCGGTTTTATTTTCGAGAAATTGATCCATTTCGCGGTCTTCTATCCGGAATTGTTCGTAATCTTTGTACGCCTGGGTAGCCAAAAAAGGATCGGCCGGAATTTCAAGTGGCACCTCTGCCATCGAACCACCGGCGGGCCGCTGCTGCGAAAATACCTTTTCGAGGTCATAACACACAAACGCTCCCATCTGATACGGATTGGCCGAGACCCAAACCAACCGCTCCTTTGGCTTGAAAATCACGCCGTGGTGCGCCAGCATCTGGTTGAGCGCCTTTTCATTGCCATAGCCGATGGATTGATCGCCGAGTCCGCTGCGGTCGCGCAAAATCCCGGCGGCGATCAGTGGATTTATTTTAGGATTTTCGTTCAATTCCTCGGCCAGTTTGTCATAGCGGTATTGCGAATGGCTGTTTTCTATTTGATATAAGTTGCGTTTGTCGTCTTTCAGTGCGTCGCTTTGGAAATGGTTTGAGCAAATCAGTTGGTTGTTCTGTACGTGGTAAACCCCAAAATTATCGGGCGCAACCTCGATCAGAGCCGCGCTATTGTCTTGGGCGCTGCCAATCATGATCGACTCTGAGACGAACACGTCGCGCTTTCTGGCAATGGCAACGGCTTCTTCGATCGTCGAGGCATATTGCAGGATTTCGCGCGTCAGGATCGATATAGGCGTCTTGGCCACCAGCGGGATTTTGGATTTTGCGGCGTTGATCGTCACGGTAAGGCCCTGGTTGTTCATCCCTGATACCGCGCCAATCATGCCGGGCCAGGTGACCATCATGAAGGGATGCCCGCGATCGGGCTTGACAAATGCCACCACTTTATCCTTGGCAAAATCATCGCCGGCGTAAAAGTCGAAATTGCGCCCGAGGATCAAACTGCCGTCTTCAGACTTGTCGCCCCAGGCCGCAAACGACGAACATCCCACCAGCGCCAGATCCTGCATTGCATGCCCGATGTCGTGCGCGCCGTGCAAATACAAACTGCGCAAATAAGGCGTCGCGATAAAATCGTAATCGTGCGAACTGTAGCGCGAAAGGCCGTAAATTTCAGTTTTGTATTCCTCGGGAACGTTCAGGTACAGTTTGCGGTTGTACCATGTCAGGAGTTTGCGCAGCCACTTTTGCCTGGATCTGGACGGAACGAGCTGCCGTACCTTCGAGAAAAACACGCGTTCCTGCTTTTTGAGCAGCGAATCTTCGAGCGCGCCGGTTTGCAACCCGATTTGCAGCGGATCACCCTCCACATAAAGCTCCCACAAACCTTGCGAATTTTTGCGCAACGAATTATTTCCCGATAAAAAGTTCGCCGCATCGTATTTGTCAATTTGAGGAACCGACAAGTCATAACCTTGCGTTTGTGGCCGATGCCGCAACGATTTGGACGTCCCGCACGCAGCCAACACTAACACCAACGCCAACATCGCAATTCCCGTCTTCATTTTACCGCCTCATTGATTTTATCCATCAGATAGTCTTTGCCGAGGATTTCGCAGCAGGTCGCCACCGCGCCGATCGTCACGCCCAAAACCCCGTGCACGCTGACTGATTGGCCCACAAGATACAAATTATCGAGCTTGGTCTTCACCGGAACAAACGTACGCATCGGATCGCCCGAATCGCGTACATAGCCGTACATGCTGCCGTGGTGCGACCCGATGTAATCGCGGTACGAAAGCGGTGTCGAGGTATGCATGGATTGAATGCAATCGCGGATGCCCGGAAACTTTTTTTCAACTTCGGCCAACAGGATTTCGGCTTTTCGCGCCTTGAACTCCTCATAGGTTTGCCCGCGGTCGTTTTGTTCGGCCGTGGTGTTGAACGTTTCGGCCCACGGCCGGACATCTTCGTATTTCATGTAGGTCAGTATCGTCATGCCGTCTGCAAATTCGCGCGATCTGGACGTTGCGTTCATCGACACCATGTAATGTTTGGGCCAGCTGTGCGCATCGTAATCGTGTGCGCCCCACACCGCATCGGTATTTTTAAAATGGTAATAATTGTGGTTGATGTAGGCAAAACTATCGGGTTTGAAAACCAGGTAGACGCTAAAGGCCGAAATCACATCGTCCAAAGCCTTGATCCGGTCGTAAAACGGTTTCCTGAAATGCTCGCGCCCTACCAGATCGAGCGTTGTTTTGAGTTCGATATTCGACACGAACAAATCCGCCGAAACCTTCAGCCCGTCTTTGAGTACGGCGCTGCTAACCGCCTTACCTTGGGTTTCGAACGACACTACCTGGCGGTATTTGAAAATCTCGCCGCCATTTTCGCGAAACTGGCGCACGAGCTGCCTGGTGATCTGGCTGCCGCCGTTGACGCAACGCCACGCGCTCTGGATGTATGAATTGACCGACAGCGCATGCAGATAGAACGGTGATTTATCGGCAATGCCCGCATACAGGAAATTCGATCCGGCCAGTACCGCGGCCAGTGTCGGGTCTGAAACCAGCGACCCGATCGTTTGTTTGGCGTTCAGGGCCAAGATATCCGCGTCGTATTTGCCTTCAGATTTCAGGTTGTACAGCGGGAATGCCTCGCAAGTATCGGCCAGTTTTTGCACATACTGCGCGATCGAATCCTTTTGGCCCGGAAAATACCGCGCGAGTTGCCGTACAAAATTTTCGTAGCCTTGCGCATGCGGAAATTCACGGGTTTCGTCCGCAAATGAAATCACATCGAACGCGTCATCGTCCATTTTTTGGAGTCTCAGGCCGTCTATGATGCCAAGGTATTTGAAATAGCGGTGCAGGTTCTGGCCCGGTCCGAGTCCGCCGATGTAATGAACGCCTGTATCGAAAATGGTTTTCTCGCGCACAAACGTTTGGAGGTTGCCGCCGTATTGGTTGTTTTTTTCAAGAATGCACACGCGTTTGCCTTCTTTGGCCAGGATCACGCCCGATACCAGTCCGCCCAGCCCGCTGCCAACGATCACTACATCATAATGCGTCCTCATAGCGATCGGGTTAGAACGGTGAAGGCGCCCACGTGCCGGGTTTGATAACCCAGCGCGACCAGAGGCGGCTCGAGCATCGGGCATTGCCACAGAATGACTTTAGGCGCAAAATCTGCGAGCTGCTCAAAATCGCGCGGCGTGGATATGAGCGTCGCGTCGTAAGTTGCGTCCATGGTTTGCGACAGCGATTCAATGTAATTCAAATGCCTTTTGCGCACCAGATAATTGGTCCGGGCCACCTCGCGCTTATCCGCATCGGCGATGAACGACGTGATTTTACGCGCGGGCTGCTGCAACGCCAGGTAAATGTCGAGCTGTCCGTAATCGTCGGCAATGTGCAGGATTTTATCTTTGTCGCCAAGCCATTGGCCCAGTTCGAAATAGTGTTCAAGGTGTTGCGCCACATCGGCCCTGACCGACGAAACGACACTCCACTCCTTGTAATCGAAACTGTGAAGCAGCATCTTTTCAAAATAACGCGGACCTTCGATCCTGGCGCGAAGTTGTTTGAATTCGCTTTTAAAAAATGCGGCGATTTTTTTGGTCCGATCCGCGTAATTATTGCCAAAACGCATGTCCTGGGGTGTGATCCGCGCACCGATGTCCACCGTGATCGAGCCGTCGTAAATGATGAAATCTCCTTTGGGCAGCGCCTCTGAATTACCGTGGATCAATACCGGAAGAACGTCGATTTGGAAATGATCGGCCAAATAAAACGCGCCTTTGTGAAACCGCTGGATCTGATTGGTCGTGGATCGCGTGCCCTCCGGAAAGACCACCAGCGAGTAGCCTTGTTCGATTTTTTCGCGCAAATGGCCGACGCCGCCTTCGATTCCCGACGACACCGGATAGAACCCGGCCGCGCGCACCGCTTTTCCAAATACGGGAGACCGATAGACCCAATCGGACACCAGGTAAATCACTTTTGGGCTCAGCATGCCCACTGCGAGAATGTCGAGAAACGAGGTGTGATTGGCAATGATCACCGCTGGTTTTTCAAACCGTTCCCCATGCGGGTTATTCACTTTTTTTCGCACAAACAAATTCGTGTACAGCACAGACCCCATGTATTTTGACATCAGCCAACGCCAAGCGAGCATCTTTTTCCCGCGGTTCCCGGGGATGATCCTGACCAGGACGCTGAGAAACGACATCAGCAATCCGCCCAATCCAAAATAGGCAAACGATATAATACTGTGCACAAATGTCAGTAACTGAAACGGCGCTTTGCCTTTTTGCGCGCGGCCCGAAATGACAAGCCGGAACAGTATCGGGTAGAAAATAAACGTAATGACCAGGGCGGCGAGAACGCCAATGAGCGAAATTGAAGAAATGGACGTAAGGGCCGGATGTTTGGCAAAGATCAGCGCGCCGATACCCAAAATGGTGGTAATGACCGCCAGAATGATGGACGTTCTGTAAATGGCGATTTCATTCTTGCCGTCGGTGTATTGTTTTTGCAGCGCGCTGGTCATAAAAATGCTGAAATCGACACCGTGCCCAAACACGAGCGTGCACACAATCATGCTGAATATATTGAACCGGATGTTGAACATTCCCATGATTCCGGCCGTGACGATCGCGGTTATGGCAATGGGAATCGTGGCCACGAGCACCAGTTCGATACGGCGGAAAAACACAAACAAAATCAACACCACGGCGATGAACGAGTAATTGACGAGTCGGTTGAAATCGACGTTGAGATTGCCCAGGAACGTTTCGTTCATTTGCTGACGGTCGATGGCCAGCACACCTGCCTGATCGCCAACGTGACGGACAAAAGCGTCGCGTTTGGCGTTGTCGACCTTTACCAGCGTCGAAACGGTATAAAACCCGTTTTTTGAAGCCACGAATTCTGACAATTCAAGCCCTTGCAATCGCGCATATTCCGATACGCTGATGGTTTGAAACGGCGCGTCAATCCGGTCGAAAAAACACTCGTAAGTCGTGGGTTTAAAGCCGAACCGCGCACCTTCTTTGATCAGTGCAGCCTTTACCTGCGCCTTTTTTGAGGCGGTCCAGAATGCGTTCCAACGCGCGATCTTTTGCTGCTGATCTGACTTTGACAATACAATGCCGCCCACGGAGCTGAAATTTAAAATGTTTCCCGAGGACTGCTGCGCATCAAGGTACGCGGATAGGTTTGAATTGCGCTGTAAAACCGTTTCAAGATCGTTGCCATAAGCGGCCAGGTAAATCGATTTGGACGTCAGGTTCGTACTTTGCTCAAGCTGTTTTTCTGCTTCGCGCTGGTCTTTGGGGATGAAATTGAGCTGCGACAAATCGTTGTTGAACGCCACATCATCGTATGTAAAAAAACACGCCATGATCACAAGCGCGCAGCCGCCGATCAGGAATTTGTTCTTGTGGAACGAAACGCCGGCCAACCGGTCGATCCAATTGCGTGTATGCGCAAAATTGTCCGCGCGCGGCTTGTACAGATGCGGCACGAACAGCAGCGAAAAAAACGCCGAGGACACCGTGATCGCCGCGGCAAAAATCCCAAGATCCTGCAATGCCTCCGAATGTACGAACAACAGGCACAAAAATGCGATGGCCGTGGTCGTACTGCTCATGATGAGCGGCATGGTGATGTCTTTGTACAAGTGGCGCACGTCCGAATTGTGCTTGTAATGCGTCAGGATGTGCAGCGAATAATCGATCGTAATGCCAATCAGGATGGACCCGATGCCGAGCGAAATCGCAGAAATCGTCCCTTTGACCAAATACAAAAGCGCCACGGCAAACACCGCCCCGAACAGCGTCGGAAGGAAAATGATCAGCGGAATGAAAATCTTGCGGTAAAACAAAATCAGGATAAGCATCAGCGCCGTCATCGCAATGGACGTAGACCAGATGATATCGCTTTTGATCTGTTTGGCGTTGGCCACGGCAATCAGCGCCGACCCAAAGTATTGTGCTTCGGCCTGACCTTTGAATTCGGTATTCAGCCGGTCTTTGATCGCGTACAACTTCGCTGCGAAAGCCGTATTGCGGTCCGTTTCGGTCGAGGGCAGCCGCGGGGTCAGGAACAACAGCAGTTTTTGTTTGTCGCGCGTAAAAATATAGCCGTTCTCGAGTGTAAATTCATCGCCGAGGTTAAGTTGCTGCAACTTCCGAAGCCCGAGAAACGACATCCCGAGCGGATCCTGCAAAATCAAATCGCGCGTGACCAATCCCGATGGCGAAACCAGCGATTTGAAGTTGCCTTCCACGACCGCCCCGACGCTGTCCTGGATCTTCCGGTCAAGTGCGCGGTAATCCTGTTCGGACAAAAAAAGCGGCAGGTGGTTGTAGACGAAATCAACGGTTTCGGCAATGCGGTCCTCGTCGAGGCGGCCCTGGATATTTTTGAGATCGGGCGCGCAATTGATTTGGACGCTGTCCGTGAACGCGTCGGCAAAGGCGGCAAGCACTTCTGTGGAGGCGCCATTTTTTGCGTCGATGAGTACGGTGATTTTGTCGGCGAAATTGACCTGGTTGAGCACTTTGGCCGTGACGTCCGATTTTCCGGCAGGGATTAATTTGGTAATGTCCTCGCTGAACCGGATGCGGCTCGAGAGCAATCCCAACACCAGAAATACGCACGCGAAAATGCCAACCGACAAGGCTTTGTTCTTGCTGACAAAGGAATGGATCGCGTAGAAAAATCGGTGCATCTTATTTTTTATGCCTAAATGTAGTGAAAAATGTGAGCAGCAGATAGGCCGCCAACCCAAAAATTACAGCCGACAAAGATGCTAAAATTAAACTGCCGATCAGGTATTGCGACAGGTTTTTTTGAAGTGCGTCCCAAGTCAACGACTCGGGCATCACGGCGGCTTGACCGGTCAGCCAGCCGCCAATTTCGAGCGATCCGAACACGATCAGCGGGATCATCGGCGGGACGCTTATGTTTGAAAAGCCCCACGCGATCGATTTGTTGAGCTTGAACAAAACGGCAAGGAACAGCACCAGCACCGTTTGAAATCCCCAAAACGGCGAAATCCCGACAAACACGCCAAGGCCTACCGATAACGCCTTGACCTGGGGCGAATCATCGCTTTCTAAAATATTCTCGAGGAAAAATTTTTTAAATCCCTTTTTTTTTATCCGACGCAACAGATCGCGCGGCTTGATGTACAAAAGCGCAACGGTGACCAAAACCGTATTGAGCAGGCTGATGCGGGTAAAATCTTTCATCGGACGAAAATGCGATACGCGCTCTGCCGGATCATACAGCACCTGGATCGGGATGTTGCGTACCGGAACGCCTTTCCACGCCGATCGCACAATGACCTCGATCTCAAACTCAAATTTGTTCGTAAACCAACGCCTGGGCATTAAATGAAGCGGGTAAAGCCTGAATCCGGACTGCGTATCGGTAAGTTTGATTCCGGTTTCAAACCAGAACCAGAAGTTGGAAAAAGTGTTGCCAAAACTGCTTTTGCCCGGCACGCTTTCGTGTTTCATGTTGCGGCTGCCGATGATCAGCGCATCGCCGTGGGTGCGTACAGACGCGATAAAAGCCGGAATGTCGGTGGCGAAATGCTGGCCGTCCGAATCGATCGTGACCGCGTAATCATACCCTAGCGCGACCGCTTTTTTAAATCCCTCGCGCAACGCTTTGCCTTTGCCGCAATTGCGCTGAAAATGGATTTGTTCGATATGCGGATAATCGGATAATATCTCACGCGTGGCATCGGTGGCGCCATCATTGACGACAATTAAATCGCCGGTTTGCAGCAATACCGAATCGAGCACGCGACGCAATGTTTTGTGGTTGTTGTACGTGGGTACAATCACACAATATCGGAGCGCGGTGTCAGGAAGGTCTTGCATACACTAGCCGATCGCTTTTTTCTCGGCGGCGGTAAAGCTTTTGGATTGCTGGATGAATTTGCGGATGTAGTCCTTCAATTCGCCGGCGTCTTTGTAATTCTTGAGGATTACGGCCTTGTCCTGCGATTTGTGTTCACGGTAATTGACAATGCGCGGCACGCTTTCCTGCACACTGAGACGGATCATGCGGATCTCTATATTTTCCGGATCGGCGGCAGCCGCGGCATCGATGAGCCTGGCACCCTGCTTCATGTAACTGATCTTGTCGCCCAATACACCCGAGAACTTGCTCTTGAGCGTGAGCGAGCAGCCTTTATAGGCCACCAGGACTTTGTTGGCGTCATTATCGGGGACATCGGCGAGTTTGTCGGCAAAAGCATTGGTATTGGCTTCCGATTTGGCCGCATCGGTGTACAACTTGCGCACTTCGTCCAGATCGGCCTTACCCATGAACAGCACCAACAGAAAGGAAAAAAATAAGTTCATCGTTTTTGTTTTATGGATTATGTGTGGTGCAAGTTAGTGTGAATTGGCAACAAGGATTTTATCTAAAAACTAGATTTTCTTATATGTAGTGCTGAGTTTGAGCGCTACCGTTTCGCGGAACATGGTGGTGTTTTTTACTTTGACCAATCCGTCTTCAGTGGGGTTTACCTCGAGATCAAGTTTGAGCTCAGGGGTTACTTCAGGGTTGATCAGCGCCATGAATTTGACGTTGGATACATTTTGCATCATGAGCGTGGTGCCGGTGATGCGCTCGGTCAGTTCCTTGATGATCTGCATCATGCACACACCGGGCATGATCGGGTTTCCGGGAAAATGCCCTTTGAACACGTCGTGTTTTTCATTGATCAGCAGCACGGCCTCGTGTTTGTTGCCTTCTTTGTGCGCCAAGGACTGGACGGTATAAAAATCTTGTAGTAGCATGTTTGTTATTTTGGTTCTGCGCTGACGTTGAATGTATAGGTCAATCCGGCCGAAAACACCACATTGCGGTTGCCGTCGTTCCAGAAATCCAGGACAGGGATCAATCCTTGTTTGACGCGTGCTTCAATACCTAAATTTTTGGTAAAACTATATCCCAATCCCAGGGTAAGGGCGAGATCGACGTCCGACTCAGTGGTCATGTAATCGGGGTTGTAGATGTAGCCGTATTCCGGATCGAACCCTGTGCCAAACAAATCGTCCCTGCTCTTGTCGACAATGAAGTCGAGACTTGGGCCGACGTGAATATCAAAGCCGCCGAACGTAAACTTATTCATCACGCCAATGGACAAATACGACAGTTCCATATTCTGGCGATACGTCGAATACTTGTGTGTGTAGGTATTGTAGTCGAGCACTTTGGCCTCTGCGCCCTGACGCGTATAATTGAGCTCCGGCTGCAAGGTGTAAAAACGCGTGAGTTTAAGCGCGCCGTACAATCCGACGTAAAAGCTCGTAAGGCCCTCGAATTGCGTGCCTTCGCGGTAATTCAAATTGGTTTCCGGATCGTATTCGATGCGTCGGTTGTCCTCGCTTTCGGTAAGGTTAGAGAAATTAACCCCCGCGCGGACTCCCGGACGGAACGAGACTTGCGCCTGAGCGAGCGCCACGCCCGACAAAAGCAGTACAACGGTAGCGATTTTTTTCATCATTTATGGTTTTTGAGATATTGAAGCGCAATGCGGAGCTTGATGTCATGGTGCTCAACGGAAATGCGCTCGGCAAAAGTAGGATTTTTTGCGTCAAACAAAAGCGTAACCTTCTCCTTTTTGGGCGTTGCCTGTTTGATTTGGAATAACTTGTCATCGGTTTTGGTCAAATAGAGCAAATTGGATCGCGAACCGTCGGGCGAAAGCAGAATTTTGGCCTGATCGGCTTCGAATTGTTGCGCAATATTGAAACCCGGACGCAGCAGCAATCGGAAATCGTTGACCAGTACATCAATCATCATGCGCCGGTTGAATTCATCGACAATGGCGTTGATCTTGTAATCCTCAGCCGAAACGTCAAAATCAAACAGCGTGTTGCCAAATTCTGTCGTAAGCACCACGCGGTGCGTTTTATCGTTGATGCGTTTGAACACCAGAATGCCGCTGAGCTCGTTGCCGTACACCCACACATTGGCTTTGTATACATAATCGATGCTTGGATTGGAAAAATAAGCCACTTTGTAAACGTTGTCCTCAAGCTTTACAGGTTTGAGCCCCTGAACCGGGCTCGTAGCGCTGCAGGAGGCCAACAGCGCGCTAAAGCATAAAAACAGAATCGTCGATCTTTGCATTGGTTTGTTTGTTTTTAAATACGATTTTGGTATAATTCTGCTCCGATTCAACAAGCCGCACCTGCGATACGGTGTGCTGCTGCTTATCGAAGTGCAGCTCGATTTGTTTGATGTATTTTTTGAGCGTGGCGTCTTTTGGGACGAGCCTTGCCACGTTGAAATCTTTGCTTTTGAAACACGTGATCGCAAATTCCCTGTCGTCGAATAAATTGCCGCTCACGCTGCCCGCGATGAGTTTGTTGAGCTTGGCGAATATCTTGCTGCTGCCCACATCCATCGCGCTCTTTTTACCTTCATCATCGATCAGGATTTTCCCGTTTTTGAAAACGATGGCGTACTGGTAAGGCTTTTTGTATTGCCAGAGCAGTTTGTCGGGTTCCTTGAAAAACATTTTCCCCGATGTTTCGATGTCGTTGGATAAAAAATCCATGTGTTTGAACTGCGTAAAGTCGGTCGAAAGCGACGTTATCTTTTGGGATACTGCATTGACCGATTGACGGAAAACAGCGGTTTCCGCATCGGACATTTTTTGCTCCTGCGCCCCTACCGACAAGGCAATGAACGCGAAAAACAACATTAAAAAAGGCTTAATTTTCATAGGCTTTGAGGTTGAGCAGCTCGTCAACGGGAACAATTTTTAATTTTTTTTCGGCCGCCGTTAGCAACAATTGTTCCAAAACAACGGCGGTGTGCGTGCGTGTGTCGTGCAAAAGGATGACCGCCCCGGGCGACAACTGCCGTAATATCCTGTTTAAAATCGCAGTGGCGTTTGTACTCACGCCGTCCATCGAGCGGATGTTCCAGCCAATTACCACATGTTGGGTCACGGCCAATGCGCGTCTGATCGACGGATTGGTCACGCCGTACGGAGGTCTGAAAAATCGCGGCCTTTTTCCCGTGAGTTCAAAAATCAACCGATCGGTTTGCCGCAGTTCCGTCATTACGCGACCCTTTCCAAAAAAGTCGAAAAAATGAGAATGCGAATGGGAATGGTTCCCAATGACGTGCCCGTCGGTGGCAATCCTGCGCAAGATCTCAGGATGTTTTTCAATGTGCTGACCGATGCAAAAAAACGCGGCCTTCACCCCGTGCTTCTGGAGTATGTCAAGAATGGCAGACGTGTTTTCGTTCGGCCCGTCATCGAACGTGAGCGCGATGCGGTGCAGCGACTCGGACGGATTTGAAACATGCGCCCTGACGTGGTAATTGAGTTCCATTACCGTTGATCCAACCGCCGCAATGCCAAGCCAAACCACCGCCACCACGGCAAAAATCCATGCGCTTATAGTTGCAAAAAGGCTCAAAAGAGCCAGCAAAACCAGGAGCGAAATGAAAATGAGGTTGACGATCCGGTGCTTCACGCCTTTGAAATTAAGGTGAAACTGTGGTCGATGCCGCGGTATTGATTGTACAGCAAAACGTTTTTGTATGCGCGCGCCGGTACATCGTTGCTCCTGAGCAATTCAGGCAGATGCTGGTCTTTTACCACATTGGCTGCGACATACAATCCAAAGGCCGAGGCCGTGTTGTACTCGCCGCTCAAATGTTTGTAATAAGCCTGTGGCGTGCCGGCAAACTGCTTTTGCGTAAGCTCGTCGTAGTAAGCGGAAAACGCGATATCGCCGTTGAGGCCCGTGATCAGCAAATCCACATCGGAAACAGAAAGTCCGTTGGCTGCCAAAAAGTCGAACACTTTGAGCTGGAGTACCTCGAGGTCCACTTCGTTGATGATTTCTACATCGCGCACCTCGGCATACGTGGACGGCTTTGGCTCATTTTCGAGTACAAAGAATGTCGCCCCTTCGCCAAATACGGTACCGGGCGTTTTCGATCCGAGCATCGGAAAACGGCCTTCGTCATCTTTTTTGATAAAGCCGGCGAGTTTGAACAACGCCGCGGTATAATCGGTCATTTCGTCGATTCCGCCAATAAGTACGGATTCGGCCTCGCCATCGGCGATTTGCAGCTTGCCGTCGAGCAATGCCGATTCAAATGACACCGCACCGTTGACATACGTAAAATTATACGCCTTACATTCCATCCCGAGCGCGATTTGTGCCGCTACAGTATTGTGCGTGGATTGAATGAAAGAGGTGGGCGTTAAAAACTGCTCCCCGTTATCGATGATCGCTTTGAGGAATTTGTCCGAATCCTCGATACAGCCCATTCCGGTTCCGGTGATGATCGCCCCGGGCATTTCGAGGTTGGCTTCTTTTATGGCCATGGCCGATGCGACAATGCCGTTCTTAACCGCTTTGGACATGCGGCGCGCGGCGATTGGCGAGAAATAATCTTTGTATTCCGGCTTTTCGATCGGCTGCACGTTGACCGATTCATTGACCGCAAATGCCGATGCGAACGTTTCCTGC
>JAEWLN010000036.1 GCA_023457535.1 Bacteroidota bacterium | reverse complement strand
GCACATGTGCCGGCCGGGCAAACGCTCACCATCGGGCAGGGAACCAAAGTCCATTTCCACGACGGCGCAGGCATTATTGTCGATCAGGGCGCTAACATTGTCGTCGATGGCAATCCGTCTGTTTATGACGCCGAGGGCAATCTGGTCGAAGACAACGAAGTCACGTTCGAGGGCGATCGGCTTGAACCCGCATTTTCGGGGATTCCCGGCCAATGGCGCGGCATCATTATTTTGTCGACATCGGGCAATTCGATCGATCACCTGATTCTGAAAAACGCTTTTTACGGCGTCCAGCTTCCCGGCGACGGCGCGCAGAATTATAAGCCGCAACTGACCATTACCAATTCCCAGGTGTTCAACATGGTCAACTTTGGCATCCTGGGTGCCCATGCCAATGTATCGGCGCAGAACCTCGTGGTCAATAATATAGGACAGGCCTGTTTTGCCGGTATCGAAGGCGGCGATTACGATTTGCTGCATTGCTCGCTCAACAACAACTGGCCCGGGACATCGCAGCTGACGATGTTGCTCGACAATTATTACGAGGACCCCGATACAAAGGTGCAAACGGCCTATCCGCTCCATATTTCGATGAAAAATTCGATCGCTTACAACACCAACCGCGTCGGGATGGTCCTGAATCTCAACAGCGCGATCCCGGTCAGCACGGACAATATCCAATACAATTTCATCAAATTCAACGATTCGGGTACGGGTATCGAAAATGATCCGCAGTACGCATTTATCCGCAACGAGCAGAACGGCAATAAAAAGAACGTCGATCCGCAATTCAACAGCCCTAACAGAAATCAGCTGTATATTTTCACGACCTCGCCGGCAGCCACAGCCGGAAATCTTGCGTTTGCCATCCCAGATTATTTTGGCAATGCGCGCGTACAAACCAGTCCGGGCACGGTAGCATTGGGGGCGTTCAATGCGTTTGAGCCGCAGTAATTTTTACGCCATATTTGCTCAAATCGGCTTGCAGTTTGCGCATTTTTAAATTAAATTTGCGGCACAACAACAACTAATAACTACACCATGATTCATTTCTTCGGAAACGAAAATGCTGTTTTTGCCGTACAGACGCAAGACGCAATTTCGGGCGACAACATTTCCAAGCTCAACTGGCTTTTTGGCAACGCAAATAAAATAGAGAAATCCGTGCTGACGGATTTTTTTGTTGGCCCACGTGCCGCAATGGTAACGCCGTGGAGCACCAATGCGGTCGAGATCACGCAAAATATGGCCATTGCGGGAATCATCCGGATCGAGGAATTCCACAAGGTCGACGCCGATTTTACCGATTTTGATCCGATGTTATCGCAAAAATACCACGAACTGAACCAGGACATTTTTACGATCGACATCCAGCCCGAACCGATACTCGAAATCGACGACATTGCGGCTTATAACCAACAGCAAGGGCTTGCTTTGAGCAAGGAAGAGGTCGACTACCTCCAGGCACTTTCGCTAAAAATCGGCAGAAAACTCACCGATTCTGAAGTGTTTGGCTTCTCGCAGGTCAATTCCGAACATTGCCGCCATAAGATATTCAACGGCACATTTGTGATCGACGGAAACGAAATGTCCTCTTCCCTGTTCAAGCTGATCAAAAGGACATCGGCCGAAAATCCGAATGACATCGTGTCTGCTTACAAAGACAATGTCGCGTTTATCAATGGCCCGCGCGTCGAGCAGTTCGCACCCAAATCTGCGGACAAACCCGATTTTTACGCCACGTCAGATTTTGATTCGGTCATTTCACTGAAGGCCGAAACCCATAATTTCCCTACAACCGTAGAACCGTTCAACGGCGCGGCAACGGGATCGGGCGGCGAGATCCGCGACCGTCTTGCCGGTGGACAAGGTTCATTGCCGCTGGCCGGAACCGCCGTTTACATGACGGCATATTCACGTCTGGAAAAACACCGCGCGTGGGAACACGCCATGGCCGAGCGCAAATGGCTGTACCAAACGCCTATCGACATTTTGATCAAAGCTTCGAACGGCGCATCCGATTTTGGCAATAAATTCGGGCAACCGCTCATTACCGGCTCGATCCTGACTTTTGAGCACGAAGAATCCGGACGCAAGCTCGGTTACGACAAAGTCATCATGCAGGCCGGCGGGATCGGTTACGGCAAACGCGACCAATCGATCAAGAAAAAACCGCAACCGGGCGATAAGATCGTCATCCTTGGCGGCGAGAATTACCGCATTGGAATGGGCGGTGCGGCGGTCTCGTCTGCCGACACAGGCGCTTTCAGTTCAGGAATAGAACTCAATGCGATCCAACGCTCAAATCCCGAGATGCAAAAACGCGCGGCCAACGCCATCCGCGGACTCGTCGAAAGCGACCACAACCCGATTGTCTCGATCCACGATCACGGCGCGGGCGGGCATTTAAATTGTTTGTCCGAACTCGTCGAGCAAACCGGCGGACTGATCGATCTTGATCAATTGCCCGTGGGCGACCCGACGTTATCGGCCAAGGAAATCATCGGCAATGAATCGCAGGAACGCATGGGACTGGTCATCGGCCCAAAAGACATAGACACTTTGAACAGGATCGCCGAGCGCGAACGTGCTCCGATGTACGAGGTTGGCCAGGTCAACGACAGCCACAGGTTTACGTTCCAATCGCAAACCACAGGCGAAAAACCGATGGATTTTGCACTCGAAGACATGTTCGGTTCATCGCCCAAAACCATCATGGCCGACACGGCGATCGACCGCGATTATGCCGATTTAAAGTACAGCGAAAACAACATCAAACAATATCTCACCGACGTATTACAGCTCGAAGCCGTCGCGTGCAAAGACTGGCTGACCAACAAAGTCGACCGTTGCGTGGGCGGAAAAGTCGCCAAGCAACAATGTGCCGGCCCGTTACAGTTGCCGCTCAACAATGTGGGCGTGATGGCGCTGGATTATAATGGCAAAGAAGGGGTCGCGACCTCCATCGGGCATGCGCCGGTAGCCGCGCTGATCGATCCGGTTGCAGGCAGCAGGAACGCGATTGCCGAGAGTTTGTCTAATCTTATCTGGGCACCGATTAAAGACGGGATTAAAGGCGTTTCACTGTCGGCCAATTGGATGTGGCCTTGCAAAAACGAGGGGGAAGATGCGCGATTGTATGAAGCCGTTCAAGGTTGTTCGGATTTTGCGATCGAACTTGGCATCAACATTCCTACAGGAAAAGATTCACTTTCGATGAAGCAGAAATATCCCGACGGCGATGTGATCGCACCCGGAACGGTCATTATTTCGGCGGCTGGAAACTGCACCGATATTACCAAGGTGGTCGAACCGGTGCTCAAAAAAAGCGGCGGCCCTATTTATTACATCAATTTGTCGGGCGATGCGCACCAGCTGGGCGGATCTTCGTTTGCACAAATCCTGAACAAAATTGGCGACCATTCCCCTACCGTGGTCGATGCTGCCCAGTTCAAAACCACGTTCAATACCATCCAGCAATTGATCCTTGACGGAAAGATCCACGCCGGGCACGACATCGGCAGTGGCGGTCTGATCACGACTTTGCTCGAAATGTGTTTTGCCGATGTAAATCTGGGCGCCGATCTCGATTTGTCGGCCATTGGCGAACCCGATTCCGTGGCGCTGCTGTTTTCTGAGAACATCGGGATCGTTTTTCAGGCCGATGCAGCGGTAGAAAATACGCTGGAGGCCCAAGGTATAGAATATTTCAACATTGGAAATGTTACGACTGGCCACACCGTCAACATCAAAAATCACGACACGCATCTTTCGCTGGACGTTGCTGAAATGCGCGACATTTGGTTCAGGACCTCTTACCTGCTCGACCGCAGGCAATCGGGCGAAAAAAACGCCACACAGCGCTACGAAAATTACAAAAACCAGCCGCTGAACTACGTTTTTCCCATTCATTTCGACGGCAAAAAACCGGAGATCGACCCAGCAAAATCGCGTCCAAAGGCAGCGATCATCCGCGAAAAAGGCTCGAATTCCGAGCGCGAAATGGCCAATGCGATGTACCTTGCGGGTTTTGATGTCAAGGATGTCCACATGACCGATCTGATTTCCGGGCGCGAAACGCTCGAAGATATCTCTTTCATCGGCGCTGTGGGCGGATTTTCGAATTCGGATGTGCTAGGATCGGCCAAAGGCTGGGCGGGTGCATTTTTGTACAATGAAAAAGCAAAAGCGGCGCTTGACAATTTCTTTAAGCGCGAAGACACTTTATCGGTCGGGATCTGCAACGGCTGCCAGTTGTTTATGGAACTTGAGGTTATCAATCCGGAGCACGAGATCCACGGCAAGATGAAACACAACCTGTCGGCCAAACACGAAAGCGGATTCACTTCGGTCAAAATCCAGCAAAATAATTCGGTCATGCTGTCTTCACTCGCCGGAAGCACGCTGGGCGTTTGGATTTCGCACGGAGAAGGACGTTTTGATTTGCCATACGACGAGGAGCGTTACCACATCGTTTCCAAATATGCGTATGAAGGCTATCCCGCCAATCCGAACGGCTCGCACTTTGACATTGCCATGATGTGCGACAGGACCGGACGGCATTTGG
>JAEWLN010000035.1 GCA_023457535.1 Bacteroidota bacterium | reverse complement strand
AAAAAAAAGCGCCCTGATAAAAGGGCGCTTCATTTTACGGATACCTATCGCTATTTCACGATCAAAAATTCGCTTCGTCTGTTTTGTGCGTGCTGCTCTTCTGTGCAGTTCTCGCCGCAGTCCACTTTTGGTTCTGCCTCGCCAAAACCTTTGCCGGTGATGCGCGATTTGGCGATGCCTTTGGATATCACGTACTGGACCGTACTCTTAGCACGCCTGTCGGACAGGGCCAGATTGTAAGCGTCAGAGCCGCGGTTGTCCGTGTGGGCCTTGGCCATGATCGTAAGGCTCGGGTTGGATTTCATGACCTGGACGAGCTTGTCGAGCTCAAAGGCGCCCTCGCGCGTGACGTTGCTCTTGTCGTACTCAAAGAAGATCGGGTTTAAAACGATCTCTGTTTCCTTTACGATCGTCTCTATCGGCTGGAGCCTGGCCTCTACCTTTTGGTCCCCGCCGTCCTGCTTGGTCACCGGGAAGGCCGCTCCTTCGTAGCCGTCTTTCGAGGCCTGGATCGTGTATTCTTTGTTGCACTCCACGCGGTAAGTCACCTCACCTTTGGCGTTGGCCATCTCCGTGGCGATCACGTTCTTTTTGTCATCAACGATAGATACCGAGGCGTTGGCCAAAATATTGCCCGTCTTGGCATCGGTGACCACCGTTAAGAGCTGCACCCCGCATATCGGGTTTACCACAAAAATATCGTCGTTGCCGTTTCTGTTGCTCGATAAAAAGCCCACTTTCTTTTGCTTGTTCAGCGTAAAGGCAAAGTCGTCCTTCTCGGTATTGACCGGTTTTCCCAGGTTAGTGGCCGGGGTGTTCTTTACCAGGTCGGCCGCAAAGACATCGTATCCGCCAAGTCCCTGTCTGCCGCTCGAGGCAAAGAACAAAGTATTGCCATCGTCGGAGATGTACGGGAAGCTCTCGGCCCCTTCAGTGTTTACGTTCTTGCCCATGTTCTCGGGTTTTCCGTAGCTGCCGTCAGCATTTACAGATACCTTCCAGATATCGGTGGCCCCTTTTGATCCCATCGATCCGGGCATGTTCGAGGAAAAGTACAGCGTCTTGCCGTCTCTGGAAAGGCTCGGGTTGGCGCACGAGAAGCTCTTGTCGTTGAACGGCAGCGGGGTGATATCGCCCCATTTATCGCCTTGTTTGGTGGCCTTGAAAAGGTACACCTGCCCGAACTTGGCGTTGAGTTTCTTGTCCTTCTCGGATTCTTTTTCCTTGAAGCTCTCACTGGAGAAGTACATCGTGTTGCCGTCGGCAGAGATGGTCACCGGGCCGTCGTGCCACTTGGAGTTGAGCTCCGATACCGCGCCGGCGTTGGTGATCGTGCCATCGTCGTTGTAATCGGCCTTGTAGATGTCCAAAAACGGCTCTTCGTTCCAACCGTACTCCTTGCGCGCGCCGTTTCTGGCACTTGCAAACCACAGCGTCTTGTCATAAAGCACTGCGGCAAAGTCCGATTTGTCCGAGCTTACATCCGATGGCTTTACATCATAGAGCTTGGCCTTGTCCATGAGCTGCGGGATATAATCCGGGTTCTCGTTGAAGGACTTGGCCCGAAGGTCGTTTGGTGCCATCTGCGCAAAGGTCTTCATCTGCGCGTTGGACTCCTTGTACTTGCCCTGGGCCTTGAGCATCTGGGCATAGCGGTAGTAGATCTCGGCCTCCTGCTTTTGCTCGATGGCCTTGGCATACCAACGCGAGGCCTCGGCTGCGTTGAACATATTGTAGTACGCATCGGCCAGCTGCAGATAGACGTAGTTGTCGGCCTTGCCCTTATCGATGAGCTTTAGGTATTCCTGGGCCGCATCGACGTATTCGTACTTCTGGAAGAGCTTGTCGGCCTTCTCGGTGTCCTTGTTCTGTGCCGTGAGCGTCGCCCCGGCCAAGGCGAATATAAGTGCCGTATATAGATTTTTCATGTGTTATGCTGCTTTTGGGTTAGAAATAACGCGGAGAACGCGAGACCTTCTTAGGGAAGTTCAGATCGAACAACAAGATGAACTCATGCGAGCTCGGCGTGTCCACATTCAGGTCCGAGACAATGTGGTCATAGGCATAGCCCAGCTTCAAGCCAGGGGTGATCTGATAACCCACCATGCCTCCAAAACTGTCATCCAGACGGTACGTGGCCCCGATCTCGAACTTCTCAAAGAACAACGCATTGAGCGAGGCATCCACCGATACCGGAGCCCCAACTGCCGTCTTTACCATCGCAAAAGGCTTTAACTTGGTGTTCTCAGACAAATCAAAAACATAACCTCCGGTCAAAAACCAGTGCAGCTCCTCTGTGCCGAACTTGCGACCGTTGAAATCAAGGTGCGTGCTCTTGAGCATGTTCGGCATCGAGAAGGCCAGGTAATACTTATCGGTGTAATAATAAAGGCCCGCACCCAAGTTAAAGAACGTATTGTTCGAGTTCTCGGCAAAAGCATCATCGGCCGGATCCGGGACATTGTAATAGATCTTGTCCAAAAGCCCAACCTTGCTGAACGTGGCACCACCCTTCATACCAAAGGCCAACCGGTGCTCACCGCCCAGATTAAGCGTGTAGGAGAAATCCGCAAAGACATTGTTCTCCTCAACCGGACCGATCTTGTCGGAGATCACCGACAAGCCCAAGCCCACATTCTTGCCCACAGGGCTGTGGATGAAAAAAGTACCCGTAGAAGGGGAATCCTGGATCTCAACCCATTGCTTGCGGTACAAAAGACCGCCCGAGAGCGCCTCCTTGCTACCGGCATAAGCCGGGTTGATCACGCTCATGTTGTACATGTACTGCGTATAGTGCGGGTCCTGCTGCCCACGGGCCGAACTAAGGGCCATAAGGGCCGCCGTGGCCAAAAATAGTTTCTTCATGTGTATGTGTTTTATATCCCCGGTAAGACCCGCCTTAAAATACAGGCGGGCCCGCGGGAACTTTGATTCCTTTGCTTATTTTACCCTGTTGATGTAGATCCAACCCGTCTTGGTCTCCGTATCGCGCTCAATGACGTAGAAATAAGTGCCGTCAGGCAACTCATCGCCCTTGTCAGACTGGCCATACCACTCACGCGAATAATTGACCTGGCTGTAGACCTTCGTGCCGTAACGGTTGAAAATCTCCAACTTGCGAACATTCAAACCCGCCAAATCGAAAAAGTCGTTGTTGTTGCCATCCCCTGGGGAGATCCCGCGTTGGATGATACAAGATACTGAGTCGACA
>JAEWLN010000034.1 GCA_023457535.1 Bacteroidota bacterium | reverse complement strand
GGATTATCCTGGGCTCGGGTCTGGGCAGTTTTACCGATGACCTAAAAATCGAGCACACGCTGCCTTATAACGAAATTCCAAACTTTCCCGTTTCTACCGTGGAAGGACACAAAGGCGCGCTTGTTTTTGGTTCGATCGGCGGTAAAAATGTCGTTGCGATGCAAGGCCGGTTCCACTATTACGAAGGTTATGACATGCAGCAAGTCACCTTCCCGGTGCGCGTGATGAAATATCTGGGCGTTGAAAAGCTGATCGTTTCCAATGCATCGGGCGGGGTAAATCCCAATTACAAAGTAGGCGCTATCGTTGTCATCACTGACCACATCAACCTGATGCCGGAACATCCGTTGCGCGGTAAAAACGAGCCGATTTTCGGGCCGCGGTTTGTCAATATGAGCGAGCCGTACAGCCGGAAAATGATCCATGCAGCAAAGGAGATCGCGTATGAATTTGAAATCGATATCAAGGACGGCGTGTACCTTGGACTTCAGGGTCCCACGTTCGAAACGCTTGCCGAATACCGCATGGTGAAAGCCCTCGGTGGCGATTGCGTAGGCATGTCGACCGTTCCGGAAGTCATTGTCGCGCGCCACATGGAACTCGAAACTTTTGGCATTTCCGTCATTACCGATATGGGCGACGAGGCGAGCATCGGCACCATTACGCACGATGAAGTACTGGAAGCGGCGAAAATGGCCGAGCCTAAAGTGCGCAAGATCATTGCGGAGTTGATCAGGCGGTATTAAAACAGTCCATTACAACGTCTAAATCGGCGGGGCGTCAGTCCAACTTTACGACCCTGTTGGCTAAATTCTGAGAAATCACGCGGTAGAAATCGGCAGGATCGAACGGCTTGGTGATCACGTCGTTCATGCCGTAAGACATCAGCATGTCGCGGTTTTCGTTGAGCGAAATGGCCGTCAGTGCGATGATGCGCGTTTTTTTGTCGAAGGTGCGGATGGTTTGCGTTGCGATCGTACCGTTGATGCCGGGAAGGTGTACGTCCATGAGCACGAGGTCGTAATGGTTGTTCTTGACGGCCTCGATGGCATCTTCCCCGTTGTCGATGACCTCGCAGACCATACCTTTGTTCTCGACCATTTTTTTGGTGATCATCTGGTTGATCTTGTTGTCTTCGATCAGCAGCACTTTTTTGCCTACCAGGATCGATTCGTCGATGTCCTGTACAGATTTTTCCTGCGCCGCGGCGTCCACCCCAATTTTAAAGCTCAAATCGAATGTAAACGACGAGCCTTTGCCAACTTTACTCCTGAGCTGGATCTTGCCGCCCATGATCTCAATCAGTTTCTTGACGATGGTAAGACCAAGGCCCGTTCCGCCGTATTTGCGGTTGATTTCGATCGAACCCTGGGCAAAACTGTCAAAAACGGCGTCGATTTTTTCCTCTGGGATCCCTATGCCCGTATCGAGCACCTCAAAGTGAATGGACGTAAATTCCTCGTTGATCTCATTGGTGGTAAGCAATACCTTGACTTCGCCATTCTTGGTGAACTTGAGCGCGTTGTTGATCAGGTTCAGGAAGATTTGCGAGAGTTTGGTGGGATCGCCGATCAGAAAATCGGGAATATTCGGGTCAATCTCGATCGTAAAAGCGTTGTTGTTGATCGAGGCGAGTTCCTTGAGCGAGTGCTGGATGTTGCCGAGCAGCTGTTTAAGGTTGAAATTGATGTTTTCAGTCTCGATGGTACTCGACTCGATGCGGTTGATCTCGAGGATTTCGTTGATGAACGTCAGCAGGTAATTGCCCGAAAATTTGAGCGACGTCAGGTAATTGAGCTGCGATTCCTTTGGATTCTCCTCCAAAAGCAAATGCGTGATGCCGTTGATCGCATTGAGCGGCGTGCGCAATTCGTGGCTTACCGTGGAGAGGAATTCGGCGCGTGCCTTGGACGCCTTTTCTGCTTTTTCCTTCGCAATCTGCAACTCGGCATTTTTTTCCTTGAGCAGTAAATTTGACTGGTTTCGAATAATATTGTTCTTATAGAGCGACAAACTGAGCAACGACAGGATCGAAATCAGCGCGATGGCCAGAATCGAGATCAGCTTGGCGACTTTATTGGCTTTTTGCTGCTCCTTATTTTCCTTGTCCATCTGTTCGATTGTCTTGAGCTTCTCGCTTTCCTTAAACTGCACATAATCTTCAGACCCCAGTTTTTGCGCGTTCAGATACGATATGCTGTCCTTGAGTTTAAGGTGTTTCTTAAGCAACGTATACGCACGGTTCACATCGAGCAATTGTTCGTGAACCTGGCTCAGCGAGAGCAGAATTTTCGATTTTTGTTCGATGTTGCGCTCGCGGCTGTTGAGTTCATAAGCGCGGTTGAGGTAGTTGAGCGCGAGGTTTTTGCGGTTGTTCTGCATTTCGATGTTGCCAATCTGGTACAGCGCTTCGGCTTTGATCTTGAAGGTGTCTTCCGTATCGGGTTTGGCAATGATCTGGTTGAAGATCGGGATGGCCGATGCGTATTCGCCCTTGGCCTTATAAACGATGCCTTTTTGCAGATTCAGCAACTCGATCGCGTTGGGAATGCGGATGGTTTGGTAAATTGTTTTGGCTTTGTCGAAATTGAGGTCGGCTTTGGCATAATCGCCTTTTTCCATGTAACACAACCCGATCCGATAGTACGAAAACGCCTGATTGCTCGATGGTTTTAACGTATTGTACAGCGAAACGCTTTTGTAGTATACCTCAATGGCGTCGTCGTATTTCTTGAGTTCAAAATAAATCGCGCCAAGCGTCGCATACGCATTGGCCTGTGCGACGACGTCCGATGTCTTTCTCGCATAGTCGATGGCGCGCTGTGCAAACGTAAGTGAAAACTTATAATTATTTGTTTTCATGTTGAAGTTTGACAGTTCGATGTAGTAATCCACGCTGTCCACCGCTGTTCTGGACGGTGTTTGCGCGGGCGCGATCGAGGTAAGAAAAAGAAAAATGAGTAAAAATCTGCGCATCAACGTTGCTTGCTTCTGATTCAGCGCGTTAAAAATAGAGATTATTTTTTAACTGTTAAAGCGCCAACGCCAATAATTCAGGTTGAAGCGAATATAAATGCGCATGGGTACTAAAAGTAGTGGATTTACAAACACGACCCATGGCCGGGTACAAGTCAGCGGACCACCAGTTGCGTCAAATCGATCATGCGCGAACAATAGCCGATTTCATTGTCATACCAACCCACGATCTTGACCATTTTGCCAATGACGGACGTGAGTTGTGCATCAAACAAGCACGAATGGCGGTTGCCCAGGATGTCCACCGATACGATCGGGTCTTCCGTATAGGCCAAAATTCCATTCAGCGGGCCGGTTGCGGCCGCCTTGAACGCAGCGTTGATTTGTGCGATCGACACTTCCTGCTGTACATAGCACGTGATATCGGTCAGCGAACCGTCCGGAACCGGCACACGTATGCCGCCGCCCCCGATCTTGCCGTCGAATTCGGGGAAAATCTTGGTCAGCGCCTTGGCTGCTCCCGTTGTCGTGGGTACGATCGATTGGGCCGCTCCGCGCGCGCGACGCAAATCTTTATGGGGCTGGTCGTGCAGGCTTTGGTCTGTGGTGTAAGAGTGGACCGTGGTGATGTACGCCTGTTCGATGCCGCACAAATCGCGGATCACTTTGATCATGGGCGCTGCATTGTTGGTCGTGCAGCTTGCATTGGAAATGATTTGTTCCGATCCGTCCAGAATATGTTCGTTGACGCCCAGCACGACGGTTTTGATCTGGTCAACTTCCGCCGGGGCCGATAAAATTACTTTGGGTGCACCGGAGAGGATGTGGGCATTAATTTCGTCGAATGTTTTGTATTTGCCCGTGGACTCGATGACGACATCAGGCTTGAAAGCGCGCCAATCGATGTTCGCGATGTGCTTCTCATGCAAGAACGGATAATGCGTGCCGCCGACGATAATGCCGCGCTCGTCGAAAGCGCATTCGCGTTCGAGCACGCCGTGGATGCTGTCATACTTGACCAGGTGCGCCATTGTTCGCTTGTCAGCGATGTCGTTGATGGCCACTACCTCGATCGACGGATGGTCGAGCAAAAGGCGGAAGAGGTTCCTGCCGATGCGTCCGAAGCCGTTGATGGCTATTTTGGTTTTGATCATAATGTCGTAAAAGTGATAGTCTTAACGTGGGAAAGGCAAAGTCGCCAAAATTTAAAGCCGGCTTTAGAAGCGTGGGCATTCGCGTTAGGGATGGCAGCGGTTATCCTTTTGTGAGGGACGAGCAAAAGATAGAAGCGAACAGCCCGGCCGCAGGCAACGCCCAAATAATGATTATTTACAAAATGTGTTTTTGCGCGTGGTAGGAACTTCTTACCAGTGCGCCGCTTTCCACATGTCTAAAGCCCATTTCCTTGCCGATCTCCTCGTATTTCCGGAACTGTTCCGGCGTGATAAATTCTTTGACCGGCAGGTGTTTTTTGCTGGGTTGCAGGTATTGGCCGATCGTGACCACGTCTACATTTGCATCGCGCAGATCGCGCATGGTCTGGATCACTTCCTGTTCCGTTTCACCAAGCCCGAGCATGATGCCTGATTTGGTCCGGCGGATGCCTTTTTGTTTGAGGTAGCGCAATACTTCGAGGCTTCGGTCATATTTGGCCTGGATCCTGACCTCGCGGGTCAATCGCCTGACGGTTTCCATGTTGTGCGATACGACTTCTGGACTGGCTTCGACAATGCGGTCGAGATTGCGCTCGTTGCCCTGAAAATCTGGAATCAGCGTTTCGAGCGTTGTTTCCGGGTTCATGCGGCGGATGGCTTTGACGGTTTCTACCCAGATGATCGATCCCATGTCTTTCAGATCGTCGCGGTCCACGGACGTAACTACCGCGTGCTTGATTTTCATGATTTTGATCGAACGCGCCACTTTTTCAGGCTCGTCCCAATCGACTGTTTCCGGACGTCCGGTCTTGACGCCGCAAAAGCCACATGAGCGCGTACAGACATTGCCCAGGATCATGAATGTAGCCGTACCTTCACCCCAACATTCGCCCATATTGGGGCAACTGCCGGAGGTACAGATGGTGTTGAGTTTATATTTGTCCACGAGCCCGCGCAGTTCGGTGTATTTTTGTCCGATGGGCAGCTTGACTTTGAGCCACTTGGGCTTGGCGATGGGCAACTGGTTGTCGAGTACGGTTTCCATAGGCTGAATTTGCCCGACAAAGATAGCGAATGTTTTGGTTTTTTTAGTTAAGGGTGTGTTAGGGGTGGGGATGCTGAACTTGTTTCAGCATCTGGGTTGGTAAATGTGAAAATATAAATGATCCTCGTTTCTAGCAGATGCTGAAACAAGTTCAGCATCCCAACTCCCTGCAAAAACCCAACTGTTCACGCGCACAGATGCTGAAACAAGTTCAGCATCTCACCGCCGCACCATTTTATAATTCAACACACCCGCATCGGACGTTACGCGCAACACATAAACACCCGTAGGTGCGTCATATTCGACCACGTGTTGGCCTGAGGTGATTTTTTTGCTCCAGATTCGCTGTCCGCCCATCGAATACAGCTCAAGTGTCGCATCCTGACTCAAATTCAAATTAAACCGGCCCGCGTTCGGGTTGGGATAGATGGTTGTCATATCGGCGGCAAAAGTGTTGGTCGCCAGCAGGCAGTCTGAAAACGGTGTATACGTGACCAGCCCAAGCAAGGCATCGTCAAACTGATGGCTGATCACATTTTCGACATCGGTTGCCGTAGGCGCCGCGCCCTCTATCCAGCAATTGTTCATGGCAGATATCGCGTGCGGCGTATTGTTGAACAACGCATACGCATTGCCGTCATTGCCGTTTTCAGCAAAAACATTGCCTCCCGGACTATCATCGGTGCCATCGCCAAGATTAAGACGCGCCTGTCCGATGACGGTAATACCCCATAAATTGCGTCGGATCTGGTTGCCGCTCGCGATAATGTTCATCGTTGCGGCACCCGATGCGTTAAGCGAAATGCCGCTGCCGCCCTGTGCGGGAATGTTCTGCGTATTGTTGTCCTGGATGATGTTGTTGCGGATGTACCCCGACGAGTTGGCACCCGCGACCGTAATGCCATAGCGATTGTCCGTAATCGTATTTCCCTCGATGACCACCTTGTTCATGTTGCCCAAAAGGCTGGAAGCGGAAATCCCTCCCACAAGCGTCGACAGCGGATTGCCCTTGATGATGTTATTAACGATCCGGATCGTATCATTGCCGCTCGGGCCCATGTTGATTTGTGGCCGGTTGTTGTTGACCGAGTTGTTGTTTTCGAGATAGTTGTTCGAAAACGTGGGCGCCGATTCGATGTTGGCCCCGGACCCGAACGCCGGAATAAAATTATGGGTGAAACGCGATGCATTGATCAAAGGACGTCCCGTGGAAAATGTCAGCGCCGCAGAAGTGGTTGTGCCTTGCTGGTGATAAGACATCGAGCAATTCTGCATTTCAAAATCGCCTGTCGCCACGCGGATTCCCTTGCCGTAATCGATCGTCACATTGCGCAGATAGCCGGTCGAATTCTCTTCAAATCGGATCGTTCCGAACGGCTGTGCATCGGCGGAGGCCGTAATTACAATTTCGTCAGCGTCGGCAAAGAATGTTCCCGCAATGGTTATTTCGACATTGGGGTCGATGCGCAAAATCGCATTTTCATTGATCGTCAGCGTATCCGATACGGCAATGGTCAGGTTTTGCGACAACGTATACACGCCATCATTGAGCGCAATTACACCCGATGGCGCGTTGATGATCAAATCGTCCAGTCCCCAGTTGACATTGGAGTTGGGCGTAGTATATTGTGCCGACGCGGTAAAATATAGCAGTCCGATGACCGCCGATAGTAGTTTTTTCATCATTGCGTGGGTTTTGGTTGAGCTTAAATATAGGCAATGACGCTATAAATCCGGGTTAAGGATTCGTTAATTGGCAAACGCTACTCGGTGAAATCCAGGTCGCGGCCATGGGTTTCCGATACGGTAAGGGTTGCGTAGATACCAAGTGCAAATACGATCGCGCCCACAATCAACGCCGATTGCACGACACCCGATCGGGGTTTGAAATAATCGAATCCCGCAAGCATCACCGGGACAAGACCGCGCACCATGTTTGGAACGGTGGTTGTGGCCGTCGAGCGGATGTTAGTGCCGAATTGTTCTGCCGCAACGGTAACGAACATCGCCCAATACCCGGTGCCCAATCCGAGCCACGCACAGAAAAAATAGTAACTGTTCTCAGTAGTGGTGCCGCCGAGCAGCATCAACAGCACACCTGCGATCGTAAACAACATCATGTAAAGAATCGCCTTTTTGCGCGATTGCAGCGCGTGCGAAATGAACCCGCTTGCAAAATCCCCGGCCGAGATGCCCACATAAGCCCACATGATCGCTTTGCCGGGCTCGATCCTGATCCCAAAAACGGGTGCGAACTGGTTGCCCATCATCGCCAGAATTCCGACGCAATACCAGGTAGGCAGTCCTATCGCAATGCATTTGAGGTATTTGGCAAGCCGGTGCCTGTGGGTTAAAAAAGTGAGAAAGTTACCCTTGGAGATCCGTGTGTCCGCAATTTGGCGGTACATGTCGCTTTCGAGCACGCCCACGCGAAGCAGCAACAGCAACAATCCCAGTGCGCCACCTATGAAATACGCGTACGTCCAGTTTCCGGCGAGTTCCACCGTCAATTGGGCAACCACCGCCCCGAGCAGCCCGAAACCCGCCACAATGGATGTCCCGATCGCGCGCAATTCCTTGGGAAGGCTTTCCGAAACCAGTGTGATGCCCGCCCCGAGTTCGCCAGCGAGTCCAATTCCCGCAACAAAACGGAGCGCCGCATACCACATGACTTTGTCGCCAACAGTAATGTGCGGCAGCAATCCGCAAGCGATGTTGGCAAGCGAATACACGAGTATCGATCCAAAAAGCACCGATAACCTTCCTCTTTTGTCGCCCAGGACGCCCCACAATATGCCGCCGAGCAACAATCCGGTCATCTGGTAATTGAGGATGAGCGTTCCGGCCACATCGACATCCAGTCCCATATCGCGCAGGCTGGGAACGCGTACGATTCCAAAAAGCAGCAGGTCGTAAATGTCAACGAAGTAGCCTAAGGCAGCAACAATTACGGGAAAACTGAGCAGGTGTTTGATTTTTTGGGTCGGGGTGAAGGTTTGCATGGTACGATGGTTCAATTTAATGCGAAGGTTTCCACAGGAAAACGAACTAGCCCGGATAGGAGCAGGGCGCCGCGCGCCGCGGATAGCCGGAAACAGCTCCAAAAAAACATTCACAAAAATAAAATGCAATTTTAACAAAATGTACAGATTTTCTGTATCGCAATGTCATTTTTATTTCGTTGGGATATACTTCCAACGCCCCCTTCCCTAGAGACAAAATAACCAATTACTGCCCAACTTCCACTACAGAAAATCTGTACTTTTAATCCCAGGCTAAAAAAAAACACGCTATCTGAACGCCAGGCTGCGCAGTAATCGTATTTTTGCAAAAACCCTACAATTATGGATGTAAAAGACAGCAACGGCAATGTTTTGCAGGACGGCGATTCCGTCACCGTAATCAAAGACCTCAAAGTGAAAGGATCGTCAGACGTGATCAAACGCGGAACGATGGTCAAAAACATCCGCCTGACAGACGACCCGGCGGAAATCGACTGCCGAGTCAACAAAACGGCCATGGTTTTACGAACCGAATTTGTCAAAAAGGCATAAAAAAAGCAGGAGTAACATCCTGCTTTGGTTTTAGTTTTGGGTAACCCTGATGGGGAGTTGGTACAAAACGCGCACCGATTGACCGTTTTTTAAGCCGGGTTTCCACTTGGTCTTTAGCGATTTGAGCACGCGTATGGCCTCTTTGTCGAGCCCGTATCCGGGGTTGCGCAAGACCTTAATGTCTGTCATTGTACCGTCTTTTTCGATGACGAACGAAAGCAATACCGTTACCGTTTGGTCGATTTCAGGCTTTTCGAAATTATCACCGACATATTTGTAAAAACTACCTATGCCGCCCGGGAATTCGGGCATTCTGTCCAATGCAGTCAAACTTACCGGACCGTCGGGAGCCGGCAGCGGTGCGATGCTTGGTGCCGATGGTGCCGATGGTACGCTGGAACCTGCGATACCGTCCGGCGTTTCAGGAACTTGTGGTCCGGCAGGCGGGTCGTCGTTGTGCCTGACGTCGTGGGCGTCCTCGGGCGTGACGATTTGCGGATTGTTCGTCATTTCGCGCACGTCACTTTCTGGCGAAGCGGCTTTCTTTGGTTGCGAAACAGGGGTTGGCGGTGGCAAAAGCGGTTCGGGATTGTTTACCCTGGTCAAGCGGATGCTGTCGGTCAATAGTGGCGTTTCATTCATCGATGGCTTGTTGCCGAACGCGCTCAAAAACAATCCGATGCTGACCACTGAGGCGACAAAGAACAATCCCAGCGCAAACGCATACATCGTGGTTTTAGGGCTTTCCTGGCGCAACCGGTACGCGCCATAGGCTTTGTTTTTTCCTTCAAAGACCAGGTCGAGCCACGCGCTTTCATAGATACTTGATTTTGACATAATTTAAAGTTTAATGGGTTGGGTAATGTCAAATCATAGTGTCGTTTTAACACATAACGCGCGATTATTTCCAAATCATATACAAAAACATAGAAATTTGTCGGTATTTTAATAAAATACCCATTATGCAGTATGGGTCGATGCGGAAAGGCCCGGCCGCAAATGACTATCTGCGCTCGATGATCTCAGCGAGCAACTTTTTGGCGCGAAGTAATTTTACCTTGACGTTGCTGAGCGGTTCCCCTAGCAGGTCCGCGATTTCCTGATATGACAATTCCTGGAAATACCGCAACTGGATCACTTCCTGGTAATGGGGCTTGAGTTGTTTGATGCACGCCAGCAGGCTCGACAAATTTTGCTTGGCAATGAGCTCGTCCTCCGCAGATAGGGCGGTATCGGCGATGTTGTAGGCCTGCTGGTCTTCCTCATCGGTGATGTCGATGAACAACGCCGATTTTTTGCGGCGCAGCAAATCGATGTGGACGTTTTTGGCAATCGCGATCAGCCATGTGTTGAACTGAAATTCAGGATTGTAGCTCGAAATCTTGTCGAACGCTTTGGAAAAAGTATCGATCGTGATGTCCTCGGCATCGGTTTCATTGCCCGTGCGCTTGAGCATGAACCCGTAAACTTCATTCCAATAAGAATCCAGCAGAAAAGTGAACGCAATCTGGTCGCCGTTCTTTGCCTTTTCTATGTATTGCCTTACTTCCAATGCACAGGTTTTGAAAAAATATTGGTCAGGAAAATGTTGAGTTGCGTAAAGATAAGCGTTATTTCGATAATCGGGAACCAATACATGGTATCTTTTTCGCGCAATCTTCCGGCCGATAACCCGAGTGTGATCCATGCAAACAAATACCGGAAACCAATCAGCGCCGTAACGATGATCCACTGGAATTGGAAGGCGAGAAGTACGATGGGCAGCAACAAAAACAACAACTGCGACGCATAGAAAACGCCGAGCTGGAATTTGTCGAATGCCTTATAATGCCCGGCTGTGGACACGTGCCGCCGTTTTTGGGTAAACCAATCTTTGAACGTGGTTTTGGGCATGGAATACGTAAAACTGTCCGGCGAATCGCAAATGGTCGTATTGCTTCCTTTGGCTGCCTGGTTGATGAACAAATCGTCGTCGCCCGATCTGATCTTCATGTGATCCATAAAACCGCGCACATTGAAAAATTCCTCTTTTTTGTACGCCAGATTGCGCCCGACGCCCATGTAAGGCCGCCCGATCTTGGCCCACGCGAAATACTGTACCGCCGTGAGCATCGTTTCAAACCGGATGATTTTGTTGAGCATTGACCCCGGAATGCGATCGTACGCGCCGTAGCCCAGTACGATGGTCTTTTCTTTGGAGAATTGCGAACTCATTTCCATAATCCAGTTCTTGGACGTAGGATAGCAGTCGGCATCGGTGAATAGCAGGTATTCTTTTCTGGCCGCCTTGATCCCGAGCGTGAGCGCAAATTTTTTGTTGCCCCAGAACGCTTCGTTGTTCTCGACCTTGACCAGCCGGATGTTCGGATATTGTTTTTCGAATGCTTCGAACAAATCGAGCGTGCCGTCGGAGGAAGCATCGTCAATGAGCACGATCTCAAAATCGGGATAATCCTGTTCGGCGAGCATCGGAACGAACTTCGCGACGTTTTCCTGTTCGTTTTTTGCGCAAACAATCACTGAAATCGGGATGCGCTTGGGATTGCTTTTTTGCGATTTGCGGTAGGCGAACTTCCCAAAAACGACCACATAGTAAAAAAACTGGACGGCAACCACGGCGATAAAGGCGTAAAAAGTAACGGTCAACATATAGGCAATGTGTCTTTTAAGCGAGCGCAAAGGTAGCGATTTGCGGTGAAAGAGAAAAGTGCGCGCGACAAAACAACGGTTATATAATCCGAAAATTTTAGCCATCTAAAGCACTCGTCAAGCGGGTATTGGCGCGGATTACCGCGATCGCGGGCAGCTTTTCATCGCTTTGGCGACCGCCGACGCACCGGGCGTGCCTGATTTTTCCAGATGGGACACGATAGCGTCGAAGTTTTTCTGGTTTTGAGTTTGCGAGAATTTGCGTACAGCCTGAATATCGGTAATGGAAATTTCGAACCCGACGATGCCGCGTATCTGGCCCATGGTTTTATCCGACATATCGGCCAGCCGCACCGGATGCTGCGAGTCCTGTTCGTATTGGTCCACCAGGCGCGTCAAATGCGCGAGCAGATCTGCTTTGTTCATGGTCTTGATTCTGCCGTAAACGTGCACGGCCGCATAATTCCAGGTTGGGACTTCTTCGTAATCATACCACGACGATGATATGTAGCTGTGCGGGCCGGAAAAGATCGCAAGCACGTCTTCAGATTCTAAAAAACCTTCCCATTGCAGATTCGCTTTGGAAATGTGTCCGCGCAGCACGTTTTTTCCGTCCGGCCCCACTTCTAATTCAAGCGGAATGTGCGTGGCCCACAGTTTTCCGCGCGTCTGATTGATCAGAATGCCAAAGCTGTTGGTCCGGATAAAATGTTCAATGTCCTGCTGGTCGTGGTTTTGGTACGGATTGGCAATGTACATGGTGCAATTTTTAGATTTTCAGATCGATAGCAAGTTAATTGGAAATTTGGAAACCGTAAAATCGGATGAAGGCTCGTGCGCGTTAAGGAGTCGGAATCTGGAACTTGCCGGAACGTGGAATATAGGTTTTGATGCGCCAAATACCTCAAACCACATTCACTTCCGCCTCGATTGCAATTCCAAACTGCTCCAAAATCGTGCGCTGGATGTTTTGCGACACCGCAAGGATTTCCGCACCTGTGGCGTTGCCGTAATTTACCAGCACGAGCGCCTGGTTTTTGTGCACGCCCGCATCGCCAAAACGCTTGCCTTTAAAACCGGCTTGTTCGATGAGCCAACCGGCCGGGACTTTGACCTCAGTATCCGATACCGGAAAAAAGCGAATGTCGGGAAACCGCGCCTGAACCTTTTCAAATTCGGATTTGGAAATGACCGGATTTTTGAAAAAACTGCCCGAATTGCCGAGTTCTTTCGGGTTGGGCAACTTGCTTTGACGGATCGCGATCACGGCGTTGCTCACATCTTTAAGCGTCGGGTTTTCGATGTTGTTTTTGGCCAGTTCCGATAAAATATCGCCGTATGAGGTGTTTATTTTATGGTTGGTTTTGGTAAGCCTGAAGCGCACCGAGGTAATGATGTATTGGTTTTTGAGCGCCTGCTTGAACACGCTTTCGCGGTATCCGAACCTACATTCGGCATTGGTAAAAGTGCGCAAATTGCCCGTTGCGATTTCGATGGCCTGGCACGAAACCATAGTGTCCTTGATCTCGGTTCCGTAGGCGCCGATGTTTTGTATCGGGGTGGTGCCTACATTGCCCGGAATCAATGACATGTTCTCGAGTCCGCCAAAATCCTGACCGATCGTCCAGAGCACGAATTCATGCCAATTTTCGCCCGCCTGGGCCTCAACGGTTACAAAATCGTCGGTTTGGTCTACCACGATTTTTCCTTTCAGGTCGATATGGATCACGAGCGCGTCCACATCCTGCGTGAGCAACATATTGCTGCCGCCGCCCAGGATGAATTTGGGTTCGCCCGCATGCCCGCGCAAAACCTCACGCAGTTCGTCGACCGAATGTACCGCGACAAACTGCCGCGCTTTGGCGTCGATGCCAAAAGTATTGTAATTTTTGAGCGAAACGTTATGCTGGATCTCCATCTCGGGTCGGATTTTAGAATTGGAATTGGAATTGGAACTTGGAACTTGGAACCTGGATTTTGGAATTTGGATTTTGGTTATTCTTCCATCGCCAACGCGCGGTCGAAAAAACCATTCATCGGTTTCAATAACATGAGTTTGTCGGCCGTTTGCGCGATAAAATCGTGGCGCATGAGTTCTTTGTCCTGCAATTTTGCCGATGCTTCAAAACTTTTGAGTTTGAGCAGTTCAATCGCCGGATGGTCTTTCTCGTATCCTTTGGGCGTGGTTTTCAAAACGTGCGTGCGGTCCAGGTCGCCGAACACCGATTTGAATTGCGGCGCATCGAGTATTGCCTGGAGATCATCGTGGAAAAACGCGATTTCCCTGCGTATTTTTTTGAGCTGGGCCGCATCGGGCTGGTAAAATCCGCCTGCGATGAAACTCATGCCGGGTTCCACGTGCACATAATATCCTGATTGGTTCCAGTTCTTGTTGCCGGGCGAAAACCAAAATGCCATGTTGGTCTTGTAGGGCGATTTATCTTTGGAAAACCTGATGTCGCGGTTGATGCGGAACACCACGTCTTTTACGGTCATCGATCCGAGCGACGCATCGCGGTGGGTCATTGCCTCAAGCAGTTGTCCGGCCAATTGATGGTAATTTTCCTTGTAGGCGTCGTACCGCTTTTTGTTGGCCAAAAACCACTCGCGGGTATTGTTTTTTTTGATGTCCTTTAAAAATTCAAGCGTTTCCTTCGGGATCATGGCAGCTGTTTTTTGAGTTCTTTTTCGCTGACAAAACCCTCTTTTCGCCATACCGGTTTGCCGTTTTCATACAATACCGTCACCGGAAGTGCGTCGATTTTCAGCTCGCGCAACAGCGTTTTGTGCTCATCGGCGTCGAGTCTGATAACAGTCACGCGCCCTTTGTATTGCGCGCCGAGCGGTTCCATGTAAGGGGCCATGCGTTGGCACGGGGCACACCATTTAGCGTAAAAATTTACAAGTACTTTTTGATCCGATGCGATGCGTTTGTCGAATTCATTGCGCGCCATTCCGATGGTTTTTTCCGGCACCGCGGACAAACCCGCCGCGTCCCATTTGAGGATGCCGCCATCGAGGTTGTACACTTTGGTAAATCCCATCGATGCGAGCTTGTCTGCCGCTTTGGCCGATCTTCCGCCGATTTTGCAATACACATAAACCGACTGGTTCTTGTCCAGTTTTGCCACCGATTGCTCGAACCGGTCGCCATTCCAATCGATGTTGGTGGCCGCACCAATGTGCCCGCCGGCGAATTCTTCCGGAGTGCGGACGTCGATCAGCTGCAGGCCGGGATCGGATTTGAGGGCTTCGGACAGCGCATTTGGCGTAATGTTTTGCACATTTTTGGTCTGCCCGTGGCAATTCCAGAACAAAAGCGCCAAAATGGGAGCAAGGAACAATCGGATTTTCATAAAGGGAAATTTACGACCGCTAAAATACTAAAAATACGCGTTACAGCGTAAATATTTTGTAGCTCTGGTGGGTGCGTTTCACGATGTCTTCAGTGCGTTCCGGATGCGTGTCGGAAATGAAAAGCTGGCCAAAGTCGTCGTTGTTGACCATGCGTACGATCTGGCTCACGCGGTGTTCGTCGAGTTTGTCAAAAATGTCATCGAAAAGCAAGATAGGCTTGACTCCCGACTTTTTCCGGACAAAATCGAACTGGGCGAGTTTAAGGGCGATCAGAAACGACTTTTGCTGTCCTTGCGAGCCAAATTTTCTGATTGGATATTGGTCGATTTCAAACAAGAGATCGTCCTTGTGGATGCCCACCGATGTGTACTGGAGCACGCGGTCGCGCTGCAGGTTTTCGTGGAGCAATTCCAGTAAATCGTGGTCATGAAGCGCGCTTTCATACTTCAGTTGAACGCTTTCCGCCGCGCCGGTAATGTTTTGGTGGTGCTGGTTGAAAATGGGAACGAAATCGGCTACAAATGCTTTGCGTTTTTCGAAAATCGCCTGACCGAGCACGTTGAGTTGTTCATTGTAAATGGCAAGCGTGTCGTTTTCAAAGACGTGGTTGAGCGCAAAATATTTTAGCAAAGCATTGCGTTGTGCAAGAATTTTCTGGTATTGGATCAGCTCCTGCAAATACGCCGGATCGAGTTGCGAAATGACGCTGTCCACAAATTTGCGGCGGGTTTCGCTGCCTTCGATGATCAGATCGGCGTCGGCCGGGGAAATCATCACCAGCGGAATAAACCCGATGTGGTCTGAGAATTTATCGTAAATCTTGCCGTTTCGCTTTAGGATTTTCTTTTGGCCTTTTTTGAGACTGCACACGATTTGTTCCATGCGGCCGTTTTTTTTGAACTGGCCATCGATTACAAAAAAATCTTCACCGTGCTTGATATTCTGAACGGCAAGCGGATTGAAGTAGCTTTTTCCGTACGCAAGGTGGTAAATCGCATCGAGCACGTTGGTTTTACCCACGCCGTTTTTCCCTACAAAGCAATTGATTTTGTCGTCGAACGAAAAATCGGCTTCAGTGAAGTTTTTGTAGTTAAAAAGCGAAATCTGTTCGAGGTGCATCGGCGAAGTTGAAACCGGTGCAAATTACGGAATTTTTGTGGAAAGGTTGGGTAATGGACGTGATAATTTGGCGTTGGGCCGCAGCGGTTGTGCGTGGAATCGGGTAGAGAATGCAGAATTGCGCGTGTTACTGTCCGGTGAGTGTCAGATGGTTGTCGACAGCTTCTTTCCAAATTTCTGCGGTCGTTACAGGCAAAGGACTCGCAAAGCAAAATTTAACAAAATACACAGATTTTCTGTAATCAAATCTCATCCGGATTCCGTAGGGTAAACCTTCATGCCCCCTTCCCTGCGGGGAAAAAATACAAAAAAAATCAATACCTCCACTACAGAAAATCTATACACCCAGAAAATCTGTACACCCCATTCGCCTCGGCCGTAAACCGTTCCAAAACCCGTCGTTCAACCCGCGCTAAGCCATTGTCACATCAGCCGTTGAATATAAAGTATAAAAATTTTGCTCGAGTTCCAATAAAAATTTTATTTTTGCGGCTCATAAATTCAATATAAATGGCAACGTTCAATAAAAGAGGTTACAAAGCTCCCAAGGAAAAGGAAGAAAAAGTAGACAACACCTTTATAGAAGATCAAATCAACGTCGATGAAAAAGAAAGCACCACCGCTGGCGTATTCAATAAACTCGACGACACGGCGAACAAAACTGAAGAGTGGTTCGAGAAAAACCAAAAAATGATCTTTGGCGTGTTGGGTGCTTTGGCAGTTATTGTCGTAGGCTATCTCATGTACCAAAAGTTCGTTGCCGGTCCGCAACAGGAAGAAGCGGCCAATGAAATGTTCACCGCCCAGCAAAATTTCCAGAAAGCGGTCGATGGCGATCAAAAAGCAGATTCGCTGTTCACGCTCGCACTCAACGGTTCAGAAGGGAAATACGGTTTTTCGCAAATCGCCGACAAATTCTCAGGTACTGATGCGGGGAATCTCGCACATTACTATGCCGGAATTTGCCAGCTCAATCTTAAAAAATACCCTGAGGCCATCGAGTCGCTCGAAAGCTTCAAGGCAGGCGATATGATCTTGTCAGTGCTTACGCAAGGAGCCATTGGTGACGCCTACGCGCAGCAAAACAAGCAAAAAGAAGCCCTTGACCACTACGTCAAAGCCGCTGAAATGAACAAAAACGAATTCACCACACCGCGTTTCCTTTTGAAGGCAGGCCAAACGGCGCTCGCGATGGGCAATAAAGCCGATGCGCTCAAATATTTTACCCAAATCAAAGAGCAGTACGAATCGTCGCCTGAAGCGATGAATGTCGACGCGCTCATCGGGCTGGCGCAGTAAGTGCGTTAAAATTTATAGTAAATTGGGGCGTACATTTGTATTGCCCCATTTTTTTTATTCGCCTCTAAAAACCAATATTTAAAATTCAGATCCTTATGGCCACCGCAAATAAAAACCTTTCCAATTACGACAAAGCCACGCTTCCGGACGCGCGGAATTTCAAATTCGGCATCGTCGTCTCTGAATGGAACGACCACATCACCAATGGCCTGTATCAGGGCGCAGAATCGGCGCTGATCGATTGCGGCGTACAGCCGGGCAACATCATCCGTTGGAACGTCCCGGGCAGTTTCGAGCTCATCTACGGCGCCAAAAAGATGGCCGGGACGCAAAACGTAGACTGTGTGATCACCATTGGCTGCGTCATCAAAGGCGAAACCATGCATTTCGAGTTCGTTTGCGAAGGAGTGACCCAAGGCATCAAAGACCTGAACGTGCAAGGCGAGGTGCCCGTCATATTTTGCCTGCTCACGGACAACACAGAGCAGCAATCCCTCGACCGCAGCGGCGGCAAACACGGCAATAAAGGAACTGAGGCGGCTATTGCGGCCATTAAAATGGCGGCGTTGCGCCAACAATAGCGCGGCTCAAATGAGCTTTATGCGTCAACCAATTCGCCCGGCCGGGATCCAAACCCGAGATTTCGCGGATAGTATGAAATCTAAATCCTGAATGAAGCGCCCGGCTGTGACCGTTAATTTTTGGGCGTTGCCTGCGGCCCGCGCTATCCGCTGCAATCTTTTTAACGCCGCTGCACAGCGTTAAAAAGGATTTCCGCTGCTATCGCTAACGCAACCCCAGGAAAAATTCAAGTTCCACCGTTAATTGTACCTCCGGCGCATCGGCCACCGCACGCGCGTTAAAAGCCGGAATTAACAGCGCAATGGTATTGCGAAATGTGCCTTTTAGAATCCTCCAACGTCGGAATTTAGGGGTGGGGAACCTGGATTTTCCTGTTTTGGATCTGCCGCCCCGCACTCTTGAAAACTTTATCATTTTTTCAACATTTTCCACACGCGCACTTGCTCAATAATCACTATTTTTGGAAGTCCAACCCAAGTCCAATGTCGAGTATCATCCAGAAACTTCCCGATCACGTTGCCAACCAGATAGCCGCAGGCGAAGTCGTGCAGCGACCCGCATCGGTAGTGAAAGAATTGCTTGAAAATGCCGTCGACGCCAAATCCACGGACATCAAATTAATCATCAAAGAAGCCGGTAAAACACTCATTCAGGTCATCGACAACGGTGTGGGCATGGGCGAAGAAGATGCGCGTTTGTGCTTTGAGCGGCACGCCACATCGAAAATTCGCCAGGCCGAAGATTTGTTTTCGCTTTACACCAAAGGTTTTCGCGGAGAGGCACTCGCATCGATCGCTGCCATCGCGCATGTCGAGATGAAAACGCGGCAGCCGCAGCAGGAACTCGGTACGCATCTGGTGATCGAGGGCAGCAAATTCATGTCGCAGGAAGTGGCCGTTTTGCCACAGGGCACATCGTTCGCGATCAAAAACCTGTTTTTCAACATTCCGGCGCGGCGCAATTTCCTCAAATCCGATGTGGTCGAACACCGTCACATCATCGACGAATTCCAGCGCGTGGCGCTCGCGCATCCGCAGATCCACTTTACGTATTACCACAACGGCGAGGAGTTGTTCAATTTGCCGGCCAGTAATTTCCGGCAGCGCATCGTCAATATTTTTGGCGGCAAGACCAATGAGAAACTCGTTCCGGTCAAGGAGGAAACTGAAATTGTGTCCATTGCCGGATTCGTGACCAAACCGGAATTCGCCAAGAAGAACCGCGGTGAGCAATTTTTCTTTGTCAATGACCGATTTATCAAATCGGCGTATTTGCACCACGCGATCATGGCCGCCTACGAAGGTTTGCTCAAAGACGGTTGTCAGCCCGGATATTTTTTGTTTTTGCAGGTGCCGCCGCACACGATCGACATCAACATCCATCCCACCAAAACAGAAATCAAATTCGACGATGAACACGCGCTGTACGCCATCCTGCGCTCGGCGGTCAAGCACAGCCTGGGGCAGTTCAACGTTGCGCCTGTGCTGGATTTTGACCGCGATCCCAACCTTGATACGCCGTACGGATATAAAAACGCCGATGCGTCGGTGCCTACGGTACAGGTGGACAGCAGCTTCAATCCGTTTGCACCGGACAAGCCCGCGCGCGCTTTCTCTGCATCGGTGCCCAGAAAAACTGAAAGCGCCGGTTGGGAAAGCTTGTATGTCGGGCTCAAAAACGACACCGAGACACTGGTGGGCGAGGAGTTGCCGGAGTTTCCATCGGCGAATTTCCAGTTCGAGAGCGAAGAGGTCACGGCATCGCTGTTTGACGAGCAGGAAATCGCGCAAACGGTCAACAAAACATACCAGATACACAAAAAATACATCGTCAACCCCATCAAATCGGGCATGGTCATCGTAGACCAGCAGCGTGCGCACCAACGCGTGCTGTACGAGCAGTTTTTGGCCAATATGACCGTTCAGCAGGCCTCGAGCCAGCAGCTGCTGTTTCCACTCAGTTTGTACTTTTCGCCCAATGAGCTCGCGCTGATCGCCGAATTGCACGAATCGCTCGTCAATACAGGATTTGTGTTCGAGGCCATGCATCCGGACCACGTGGTCATCTCAGGGTTGCCGGTCAATGTGGCCGAGAGCGAAGTGTCGATCGTACTCGAGCAGCTGCTCGGCGATCTGAATGACGGAATCCCGGAAAGCAGTTTCAGCCAGAACGACTCGATCGCCAAATCGATGGCGCGCAGCCTGGCGGTCAAAACAGGCACTTACCTGACTGAAAAAGAGCAGGAAAACCTCGTCAACGGCCTTTTTGCGTGCAAAGAACCCAATGTTTCGCCTTTTCAAAAACCCACTTTCATCACGTTGCGGGTGGAAGATCTAGACAAAAAATTCGCGCTATGATGCAAATTACCCCTACGGTCAAACAACTTTTGATCATCAATATATTGGTTTACATCGGATCACAAATCGTGGGCGCCGAATCGTACCGTTTGCTAGCGCTGTTTTATTTCGAAAACCCTAATTTCCAGCCGTGGCAACTGATCACGCACATGTTCATGCATGCGTCGTTCCCCAATATCACGCATATTTTGTTCAATATGTTCGCGCTTTATTCATTTGGAAGCGCGCTCGAGCACTTTTGGGGCGGCAAAAAATTCATCTTTTTTTACCTCTCGTGCGGGCTTGGGGCTGCGCTGCTGCAACTCGGATTCAATTATTATACGATCAACGAGGCGGTAAATTTGCTCGGAAGCCACGGTTTCTCGCCAACGGAAGTATATGCGCTGTTACAGGGACAAAGCATTCCGCTCAACGGCCGCGAAGCCCTCGACATGTCGTTGCTCAACGAAGCTTATGGCGCGTATGCCGGGCCGATGGTAGGCGCATCCGGTGCGATTTACGGCCTGCTGGTTGCCTTTGCATTCATGTTCCCGAACGCAGAACTGGCGCTGTTGTTCATTCCCGTCCCGATCAAAGCCAAATATTTTGTGCCGGGCATCATCGCGATCGATTTGTTTTTGGGCTTCAAAGGACAGTCCATATTTGGATCCGGCGGAACCGGTGTCGCGCACTTTGCGCACGTGGGTGGCGCGCTGATCGGGTTTTTGATGATGTGGTACTGGAAAAAGAGTCAGTTCGACCGCAACCGATGGAACTAATCCAATCACGATCAAAGCATGCGTGGTGTTTTAAAAGCAGTCACCGCCAGGCCAGGGCAGGTCATGCCCGCGGGTGTTGACAGTAGGCAAATGGTGTTGATAGACCCGGCAGGTACGTCGGTGCAAAAAAAGCCAATAAAATAAAAGACAAGGGTATGAACTTTTTGGATGAATTGAAAGTGCATTACAAAATGGGCGGTTTTGAACAAAAGCTGATCTATTGGAATGTGGGCGCGTTTCTGGTTTCGATTGCTTTGTTTTACCAATTTAAATTGGGCGTGTTCGATTATCCGGACTGGTTGGTTTTGTCCTCCGATGGCTGGTATGTACTCACGCACCCGTGGACGTTGCTGACCTACCAATTCCTGCACAGCGATTTCCTGCACTTGTTGTTCAACATGCTGGTGCTCAATTTTACCGGGCGCATTTTTCTGACGTACTTTTCGCAGCGGCAACTCCTTGGCGCATACGTGCTGGGCGGCGTTTTTGCGGGCCTTGTATTTCTGGGTGCTTATTATGCGATGGGCCGATCGGGCGCCGTCATTGGAGCATCGGGTGCGATCATGGCTATTTTGTTTGCCTCGACAACCTATGCGCCCAACATGACGATCAGGCTACTGCTCATTGGCTATGTAAAATTGTGGCATTTCACGGCCGTGGTCGTGCTGCTCGATTTGTTGTACCTGATGGCGGGCAATACGGGCGGCCACATTGCGCATCTGGCCGGCGCGCTGTTCGGATTCTTATATGTTAAATTGCTTCAGCACGGCACAGATTTGAGCCAAACCGTCAGTTTCGTGCTTGACCGTATCGCTAATCTGGGTCGCGCCAGAAAAACACCGTTCAAAAAAGTGCACCGTAATCCGGTCAGGCCCGTGACCAAAACCGGCTCGCGCATTGTTACAAAAGACAAAACACAGCAACAAATAGACGACATCCTTGACAAGATATCCAAATCGGGGTATGACAGCCTGACGGCGGCGGAAAAGGAATTTTTGTTCAGGGCAGGGAAAGAGTGATTTGTGGTTAAATTGAAAATTTGGAAATTTGAAAATTTGAAAATGGGCTGAACGGATGTGTTAACTCCTAAAATCGCGTTGAACATTTTTACACTGGGAATTGTAATTTGAAAATTTGGAAATGGGCGAACGGATGTGTTAATTCCACCCTCAACTTCCGTTTACCGATAATAACCGTTGCTAACCGAAAATTTCCGCGTATCCCTTTTACAACTGCCAACTTTTTATAAATTAGCCCGATCAAAATTCGGATGAAAAAGCTATCGTGGTTTAACAAAACAATGTATTTCTTCAATATAGTACTGGCTGTATTGACGTTTCTCGCGTATGTGTTGCCGTTTCTGGCGCCCAAATTTTTCCCGATTTTGTCCGTACTCACTTTGGTCCTGCCGATGTTTTTGATCCTGAACGGACTTTATTTTATGTTCTGGCTGCTGCAATTCAAGCGTCAGGTGCTGCTATCGGGGCTCATGTTGCTGCTTGGCATTACGTTCATCAACAAATTTTACAAGTTTTCAGAAACCGATTTGCCGCGCGAGGAAAAGGATTTTGTCGTGATGAGCTACAATGTGCGGCTGTTCAATTTGTTCAAATGGATTCCCGACGAAGATGTTCCGGGTTCCATTCTCACATTTATCAACGACGAAAACCCCGACATTCTCTGTATCCAGGAATATTCAAAATCGGCCGATGTGGATCTCAAGGTCTACAAACACCGCTTCATTTATATGCAGGGCGACCAAATCAAGACCGGGCAGGCGATTTTCTCCAAATTCCCGATCATCAACGAAGGCCACCTCGATTTGCCCAGTTCGAACAACAGCGTCATTTTCGCCGATATCAAAAAAGGCAAAGACATCATCCGCGTCTACAACATGCATTTGCAATCGATCAAGATTTCGCCCGATGTGAACGAAATGTCGGAAAACATCGATGGCGTGAACCAGCGAAAGTCTTTGGTTGTGGCGCGCCGCATCAGCCATGCGTTCAGAAAGCAACAACAGCAGGCGGAAATCGTCGCCGAACATACCAAAACCAGCCAATATCCGATTATTATCTGCGGGGACATGAACAACAGCGCGTTCTCCTACGTTTACCGCAGCATACGCGGCACGCTGCAGGACACGTTCGAAGAGGCAGGAAAAGGGTTTGGGCGCACGTACAATTTCCGGTATTATCCGGCGCGCATCGACTACATTTTTGCCGATGAAACGATGACGGTCAAAAGCTACAAGGAATTTCCGGAGTTTGAATATTCAGACCATTACCCGATCATGACGCGGTTATCGATCGACTAAAGCGTTTGCTTTTGTAAATAGTCCAACGCAAAACGACCCTCGTTGAACAACAGGTCAAGCACGCTCAGATTGTTCAAAAAACCATGCTTATTCCCAAAAACCTGGGTGTAAGGCTCAAATTGGGCGTTGTCTTTCTGGCCGCGCGCCAGGTAGCGGAAGTCTTTGAATTGCGGGACATCGTGAAAGTATTCCGTCGTTTTTGAAAACTGGAAATCGGTGTTAAGGCACTTTGACACCAGCGCCATCGTCTCGAGGTTCAGATCGAGCAGGAACTCGTGCTTTTTAGTGAAAACAGGCATCAGCGCATCTTCAAAATATTCAAAAAAAGGCGAAGACCGATAGGCCGCTTCGAGCGATTTAAAATGTTGTTTTTGCCAGTCAAACGCCGTTTCAAGCCGCACATCTTTGGTTTTCTGGTGCGCATTCCTGGTATGTTTGACCGGAATGTTGAGCAGTTGCACTCCATTCGGACTGTAAATATAGGTGCGGTTTCTGTTGGTTTGTTTTTGGAAATGGTCTTCGACTTCAAGCGTTACGCTATCCGCATGGGCCATCGCAACGTAATGGCTCACCGACGGAAAATAAGTAGGGTAAATTAAAATGTCCATTTACGCGTTTTCCTTTTTCTTTTTCCCGATGAAATACGTGATCGCAAAATACGCCGCGAGCAAAATCAAAAATACCTTGAAATAGGAGGTAGGCTGCCCCTGGCCTCCGACGGTCGTAAACATGCGTTCCCAACGGATCCCTCCATTGACCAGATCGCGGCTGAGCCAGATGAACACAGGTTTGCCCACGACGTGATCCTCGGGAACAAATCCCCAAAAGCGGCTGTCTTCAGAGTTGTGGCGGTTGTCGCCCATCATCCAGTAATAGTTTTGCTTAAAAGTATAGGTCGTTGCGATTTGTCCGTTGATGCGTATTTCGCTGCCCGATACTTTGAGCGCGTTGTGTTCGTAATCGGTGATGATCATCTTGTAGAACGGCAGCGTTTGCGGGTTGAGTTGCACCGTTTCGCCCGCTTTCGGAATGTGGATCGGACCCATGTTATCGGCATTCCAACCCGCGTTATTTTGCGGAAATACGCCCGGATCCGCGCCCTTGATGATGTAGCGATTCACCGATGTAATACCGGGAACCTTGCGCAATTGCTCGGCCCCACTCTCGGTCAACGCCGCAATGGCCAGCGTATCGCGCGAACTGTTGATAAAACCGGCGCCGTCGGTCACGTCAAGATTGCGCAGCACTTGTTCAAAATTGATCGGCGTTTTTCCGTCATAGGTCACATGGTAACGGAATTGTGGTTTGGCGCGATCGGGCAGTACCAATGGTTTATCGTCAATGTAAACAATGCCGTCTTTGATCGACAGGTTATCACCCGGAATCCCTACGCAGCGCTTGACGTAATTCGACTTTTTATCGAGCGGTTTGTCGGCGCGCATCCCTGAGGTGCGGTCGAAAAACCTGAAAACCGTATCCACGGGCCAATTGAACACTACAATGTCATTGCGCTCGATTTGCTGCAGTGCCGGCAATCGGAAGTACGGCAATTGCGGCCATTTGCTGTACGAACGCTTGTTGACGATAGGGATGGTATCGTGCACCATCGGGAACGCCACGGTTGTCATCGGCGGACGCGCGCCATAATGGAATTTGCTTACAAACAGATAATCGCCTACGAGCAATGTTTTTTCAAGCGAGGAAGTCGGGATCTGGAACGGCTGCATCACATAGCCGTGCACGATCGTAGCGACAATGACGGCAAAAAGCAGTGAGCTTACCGTGTCGCCTACTTTGGATTTGGGCGCTAAACTGCGGTCCGGAATGTGTTGCAGCGGCTGGGTGTAGTTAACATAATAGAGGTAAAAACCAAACGTAAACAGCGCCAGCAGCGTGTCTTTGGTCGTATTCTTGCCAAAGCTGCGCAGCGTTTCGACCCAAACCACGGGAAACATCAGCAGGTTCACAATCGGGATGAACAATAAAATCGTATACCATGTAGGGCGATTGATGATTTTCATCAAAACGATCGCGTTGTAAACCGGGACCAAAGCCTCCCAACGCTTGCGGCCCGCTGCTTCATACATTTTCCAGGTACCCGCAAAGTGCACGATCTGCACCATCAGAAAGAAAATGAACCACTGTGTAATTGTCATGTTTTTTCGTTTAAATTCACCGGTAAGAGAATGCCGTTACCGCAATGTTACAAATCTTAATTCAAATTTAACACGTCCTTCATCGTGAAAATGCCGGTGCGCCCGTGCAGCCATTCAGCGGCGATTACCGCTCCGAGCGCAAATCCTTCGCGGCTGTGCGCGGTGTGCTTGATTTCGATCGAATCCACCTCTGAATCATACAATACGGCATGCGTGCCCGGCACATTTTCAACGCGTTGGGCGTCGATCAGTATTTCGTCCGGTTGGGCCGGTGTGGCCGACGGAAGTGCCCAACTCGAATAATCGGACCTTTCAATAATGTCTTTGGCCAATGTGATGGCGGTTCCGCTCGGCGCGTCAAGTTTTTGCGTATGGTGGATTTCCTGCATCGACACTTTGTATTGCGGGAATTTTGCCATCATTTGCGCCAGTTGCTCATTGAGCGCAAAAAAAAGGTTGACGCCCAGGCTGAAATTCGAACCGTAAATAAAAGCACCTTGTTTCTCTTCGCATAGCGCGGCCATTTTCGGATAGTGTTCCAGCCAGCCCGTCGTACCCGAAACCACGGGAATATTGCCGTTAAGGCATCTCGAGATGTTGCCCGCCGCCGCATCGGGGATGCTAAAATCGATTGCGACATCGGCACTGTCCAAACCCTCGTAAGAATCGGCGCTGCGTTTGCGCAATACAATTTCGTGGCCGCGTTCAAGGGCGATCCGTTCGATCACATGGCCCATTTTTCCGTATCCGAGTAGTGCGATTTTCATTAGAAGCGATAATTTAAAGTGAAGCCGATGTTTTGTCGGTTGTGAATGTCATCGGGGAAAATACCGGGTTCGAAAGATAGGTTGTCGCTGACGTTGAACTGCCGCAGGTGCGCATCCACATTGGCGTCGACAATATTCAGCACGTAAAAAGCCGCCGTGATCAACGCCGACAGGTCGCGGTTCTTCTGGTAAAAACGCTGGCCGGTAAGCAGCCTGTCATCACTCAGGAAACTAAATTTATCGTCGCGGTAGCCGGCAAGGCGTCGTTTGTACGCATCGCGGTATTCGTTGTAATTCTTTTGGTTCCAGATGTAAAAATACGTACTCGTGCCAATGGCGGCATACACCAGCGGCATCTTCCAGTATTTTTTGTTGTAAGCCTGTCCCATGCCGGGAAAGATCGCCGAATAAAACGCAGCTTTGGCCGGCGACAACGGATCGATGTCGTCATTGACCGCCGTACGCGTGGTGTCCTGCACAATGGTCATCTCACCGCCCTGCGCATGGGCAAGCCCCGCCCACAGCAACAAACTCAAAAATATGGCGGCGCGCATGATCACTAGCCTTGGATCAGTTTGAGAATGCGGTTGAAATCCTCTTCAGAATGGAACGGGATCGTGATCTTTCCTTTGCCGTTGCCTGCGACTTTTACATCCACTTTGGCCCCGAAATAGCCGGCAATCATTTTTTTATCCTCGTCGCCAATTTTGAACGAACTGCCTTTGGCCGGTTTTTTAGCCTCAGGTTTCAAGCTGTCCTGGTAACCTTTGACGAGCGCTTCGGTTTCGCGCACCGATAAATTTTTGCTGATGATCTTGTGGTAAATTTCGCTTTGCGCATCGTGGTCCTCAATGTTGATGATCGCACGGCCATGGCCCATTGAAATAAAGCCGTCGCGGATGCCGGTCTGGATGATCGGGTCGAGCTTGAGCAAACGCAGATAGTTGGCGATCGTAGAGCGTTTTTTGCCCACGCGCTCGCTCATCTGTTCCTGGGTCAGGTTGATTTCGTCGATCAGACGCTGGTACGACAAAGCAATTTCAATCGGGTCGAGATCGTGGCGCTGTATGTTTTCCACAAGCGCCATTTCGAGCGATTCCTGGTCGTTGGCAATCCGGATATAGGCCGGAACGGTCGTAAGCCCGACAATTTTCGAGGCGCGCAAACGGCGTTCCCCTGAAATGAGCTGGTATTTGTTGAAGTCCAGTTTCCGGACGGTAATCGGCTGAATAACGCCCAATTCACGAATGGACGTTGCAAGTTCCTGCAGCGCTTCCTCATTAAAATTCGAGCGCGGCTGAAACGGGTTGATCTCGATCGATTCGATGTCGAGCTCGATGATGTTGCCCACGACTTTGTCTGCATTCTTATCGGCAACGGATTGGATGTTGTTCTCCGGATCTTTGAGCAAAGCCGACAATCCGCGTCCCAATGCCTGTTTTTTCACCACTTTTGTCATTAGCTGTTCTTCTTGATTATTTCCTGGGCAAGGTGCAGGTAATTGGTAGCACCCTTGCTTGTCGCGTCGTAATTGATGATGCTTTCGCCAAAACTCGGCGCTTCGCTGAGCTTGACGTTGCGTTGGATGATCGTCTCAAACACCATGTCGTGAAAATGTTTTTGCACCTCTTCGACGACCTGGTTGGACAAACGCAAACGCGAGTCGTACATCGTCAGCAGCAAGCCTTCGATGTCCAGCTGCGCATTGTGGATCTTTTGCACGCTTTTGATCGTGTTGAGCAATTTGCCGAGCCCTTCGAGCGCAAAGTACTCACACTGGATCGGGATGACGACAGAATCCGCGGCCGTAAGCGCGTTAAGTGTCAGCAATCCGAGCGACGGCGCGCAATCGATCAGGATATAATCATATTGCTCTTTGACCGAAGCCAATGCCTGCTTGAGCATATATTCCCGATTTTCTTTGTCGACAAGCTCAATTTCGATGGCCACCAGGTCGATGTGCGCGGCAATCAGATCCACGTTGGGCGAAGACGTTGCGGTAATGGCCTCTTCAGGCGTGTTGCTGTGTTCGAGGATCTGGTAGGTGCCAATCTCGACCTGCTCTACGTCTATGCCAAGGCCGGAACTCGCGTTGGCCTGCGGATCGGCATCGATCAACAATACTTTTTTCTCCAAGACGCCCAACGAGGCCGCCAAATTGACCGACGTGGTCGTTTTGCCGACACCGCCTTTCTGGTTTGCGATCGCAATGATTTTGCCCATTTATCCTTTAAAATTTGAGCGGTAAAAATACAATTATTTGCGGGATAAAAGAATTTGAAAATTTGAAAATTTGGAAATTTGGGAATGATTTATCTCCGTTTTGGAAATCAGCGTGTTGGCGTGGTTTTGATTTGGGCGTTGCCGCGATTAACGTCGGTCATTAAAACAAGGCATTGCAGCGCGGCCCGTGCTGTACGCTGCTATCTGTTTGCGGTTGCAAACAGGATATCCGCTGCCATCACTAACGCAAAAGAGAGATCGCTTCGCTGCAAGATCCTGTGTTTACCATGCTTTCTTTGCAAATGTTCAAATTTCCAATTTTCAGGGCCTCAACTTTTCTTCGCTTTAATCATCATCTCCAGCATATCCCACATTTCCGTCGGAATCGCTTCGAGTAAGTTGAACTGGCCCGCGCCTTTGAGCCATTCGCCGCCGTCGATAGTGATGACCTCGCCGTTGACGTAGGCTGAAAAATCCGATACGAGATACGCAGCAAGGTTTGCGAGTTCCTGATGATCGCCCACGCGCTGCAACGGCACTTTCTTGGCCAGATCGAACTTTTCTTTCAAATCTCCGGGAAGCAAACGGTCCCAGGCTCCCTTGGTAGGAAACGGGCCGGGCGCAATGGCGTTGGATCGGATGCCGTATTTGGCCCATTCCACCGCAAGGCTGCGCGTCATGGCCAGAACACCTGCTTTGGCCGTAGCGCTCGGCACCACATACGCCGATCCGGTCCACGCATAAGTGGTCACAATATTCAAAATGGTCGCTTGTTCCTGTTTGTTGTCGATCCAATGCTTTCCAAACGCAAGAGTGCAGTTTTTGGATCCTTTGAGCACAATGTCGATGATGGTGTCAAACGCATTGGCGGACAGCCGTTCTGTAGGGGAAATAAAATTCCCGGCCGCGTTGTTGAGCAGCACGTCGGCCTTGCCAAAGGTATCCAGTACTTGTTGCAGCATGTTTTCCACCTGGTCATAATGGCGCACATCACACGCAAGCGGCAGGCATTTTCCGCCGGTTTCCGCCTCGAGCTCGGCCGCCGTGGTTCTCAGTTTTTCGAGATCGCGCGATGTGATGGCCACCTCGGCGCCAAGCTCTAGAAAATAGCGCGTCATCGCTTTACCAAGGCCGCTTCCGCCTCCGGTTACCACAATTGTTTTTCCTTTGAGTGCGTCGTCGCGCAGCATTTTGGCTGAGAAATTCATATCGGTTTTTGTGCGAATATAGTCAAATTTTCCCAAGTTCAGGCGCGCGCAATGGTGCTTAAAAACTCCGGCGTGATGGGTTTTTCCTGAAAGCACACCACGTTGCGGTCGTTGTTGGCACGGCCAATGTCCTGCTTGTCGATCGACGATGAAATAATGTACACTTTGCTGCGCGTTTTGACCTGATCGGGCAGTTGGTCGTAAGCTTCCATGAATTCAAACCCCGACATTTCAGGCATATAGATGTCCACGAGAATCACCTGCGGGAGTTCGTTTGGCGAATCGGCGTGGCTTTTCAGGTAATCGAGCGCTTTGGTCGCAGCCGAATATTCGAGGATTTCCGATGCAAATGATTTTTTCTTCATCAGGATCGACGCGACATACAAGTCGATCTGATTGTCGTCTATGATCATTACTTTGTTGAATTCAGTGGTCATTGATGATGGTTTTTAAGTGAGACATAAAATGTGGTTCCTTCGTGCTCCTGCGAGCTCACGGCGATCGATCCGCCGAGTTTTTCGACGATTTCGCGAACGATGTACAGCCCGAGCCCCGTACCTTCAGTCTTGGCCGATGCGCGGTAAAACATGCCAAATACGCGGTCCACCTGATTGGGCGCAATCCCGATGCCGTTGTCGGTGACGGTCAGCTGGATCATTTCGCCGTCTTCGAACGCAGTCAGCCGGATTACCGGTTCGGGTTTTTCGAGGTTGTGGAACTTGATGGCATTGGTCAGCAAATTGGTGAGAACCGTGAGAATGCTTTGGCGGTCCGTCCACAGTGCCAGATTTTCGGGGATTTTTACCTCAAACCGTATCGATGCCGCCGATTTAAGGTCGTGCAATCCGCTGATGGCCAAGCCGACGATTTCGCGCAAAGCCACGCGCTCAATTTCAAGGTCCGCGCGGTTGTTGCGCGAGTAATTCAGGATGTTGCGGATAAAAACGTCGAGGTGGTTAATGCGTCCGCGGATCATTTCCAGGTGCAACCGCGTCGATGCCTCGCGGGTGTCGTCTTCCATAATCGACAACAATCCCAATATCGAAGTCAGCGGGGAACGCAAGTCGTGCGAGACGCTGTAAACAAAGCGATCGAGCTCAAAATTGGCTTTGGTCAGATCGCGGTTTTGCCGTTCGAGCCGCTGTTCAGAAAGGATTCTGTCTGTAATCTCATGCGAATGGCACGCCACGCCTACAATAGCGTTGTCGTGTATAATCGGGCGAAACGCGATTTCAGCCCAACTGGGTTGCGGTGCGGCCGATGCGACAAGTTCTGAGAAAGATTCCCCGGCAAGGGCGCGTTGGTAGTGGCTTTCGTATCGCTTTTGCTTTTCCTCGGGCAACGGATAATTGAAAACGTATTCCCCAACATGCATTTTTCTGCCGAGTCCCTTGGCAATTTGCTCGTGAAATGCGCGGTTTGCCGTAATGAGTTGGAGCTGCGTGTCGACGCTCCACATCATGTCGTGCGTGTTGTTGATCAGCGCATCAGTATTGTGCCGTTCGAATTCAAGCCGCTCCTCGTCGCGTTTGCGCTCAGTGATGTCGCGGAAATTGGCCACCAATCCGCCCACGCCTGATTCTTCGAGCAGGTTGGTAATCGTGCCTTCTGTCCAGATCCATTGTCCGTCCGAACGCCGCATGCGCATCTCAAATTCGACGGTAGTTCCGGGATGTTCGATCAGGCGGTTGCGTTTGCGCACAAATTCCGGCAAATCGTCCGGATGGATGAAATCGAATACAAAGGCGCCGTTTTGCTGGTCGGAATCATATCCAAGCATTTTGATTACCGACGGGCTTCCCCAAAAAAGCCGTCCCTGGCGATCGGCCAGCGTTTTCATATCGGTGCTTTTTTCGATCAGCGCCCGGAAGCGTTTTTCGTTTTGGATCAGCGCAAGCTCTGTTTCGCGGTGCCGTTTTTCATTTTCGTAATTGGTCAGTGCAAACGAAATGTCCGATGTAATTTCTTCGAGCAATGCGATTTCGTCGGTCCCGATAAAGTACGGTTGGTCAGCGTAAAAGTGAAACGCCCCGGCCATGTTCCCCAACTTGCGCAGCGGCAGGATGACAAACGACGATATGCCGTGGGCAGTGGCATACTCGCGCATCGGCTCGTCGTCTAACTGTTGCGTGTCATTGCATACATAATGGCTTTTGGTTTCCAGCATCTGGCGCAGTGGCCCGGCTTCAAAGAACGCCGTTTGCGCCAGCGAAGCAGCAAGTTCGCCGTCTACACCGCATTGTTCGGCCAGCCGTACGGATTTGCCATCGGGGTCAAATAGTCCGATCCAGGCCATTTTAAAACCGCCGTGACGGATCGCAATGGCGCACGCGGTCCGGAACAATTCCTTTTCGTCCCTGACGTGTACAATGCTCTGGTTGATGTGGCTCAAAAACGCATACAGGTTTTTGGCTTTGGTGATCTTTTGTTCGTATTCCTTGTGTGCTGTAATGTCGAGCGACAAAATGCAGATGCCTTCCGGCGATGGCTCTATGCGAAGGTCGAACCAACGCACGGTTTGATCGGGAAATGTGAATTGGTTTTCGATTTGGCGCGGCTGGCGGTCGGCCATGGTGGCTTTGAGCAGCCGGAAGAGTTCTGTGTGCTCGATGCCCGGGTATTTGTCGGTCATTTTCTGCCCGAGCAATTCCTCCTTCGACATTCGCGCCTGCTCGGTCATCACATTGTTCAGATATACATAACGCCATTGGGAATCGATGATTTGGATGCCCTCGAGCAACGAATCAAGCCGGTTCCTGTAATGTAAATCATTCGTCATGTGATGCTTACTGGTTGGTAAACAAGTTAGCAAAAATTTATGACAGATTCGCAATTTGTGAGTAAAATTTTCACACGCCGGGGAATTGAGGTGTTTCACAGCGTGTAAGATCCGCGCAGCATCGCCCTAACGGCCTGCTGTTACCGGCGCTGTTCTTCCTCTTCCATCCGCTTGACCGCATGGTCGATGGCGAAGTACAGCGTCAGTTTTCGCTTTTCGAACTGCACCTCGTATACGGCAAAAGACTGTCCGGCATTGTTTTTTTCAGTGCGCATTTGCAACACCTGGCCGCCAATGAATTGCCCGATAAAAACACTGCCGTCATCAGGGCCAAGTGAAAAAGTAGCATCGGTGATCGCCGTGCCTTTGCCGCTCAAAAACATCGCCTTGAGGATTTTTTGCCATTGTTTATCGTACACCTGTGCGCTGTCTTTTTGCCCCGTTTTGCCCAATGCATACGCTTTTTGATAGATGCCTTTAACGTTGAGCGGATTGGTCTTGAGAAGTTTGTTTGCGATCTGGAGCGCTTCGTCGTATTTTTGCGCCTCGATCAGTTCTTTGATGATCGATTCGCGAAATGCGTCCTTCATCGGACCAAATTCCTTGCGCTGCGAAAAAGCGATCAACAACGACAAAACCTCCAAATCGGTTTGTTTCAGATCATGGCTCGTAAACCGCTTGATCTGGGTTTCGTAAAACAACGGATCCTTGCTGTCACGCGTTCGGGCGAGCACTTTGTCGTAATCTGTCCGGAAATTGAACGTTTGGGCACCAACGCCGCTACAGGCCAACAAAACGAATGCGCAGATGATTTTTTTCATGGAATTTTAAATTGATCGCTGCCAAAGATAAATATTTATAGTTTTTCCAGACGCGCGGCCGCTGCCATTAACGTTTCATTATCTTTTGCAAAACAAAAACGCAGGTGTTTGAGGTCTTTTCCGTCGGCGTTGAATACCGATACGGGAATGGCCGCCACGCCAAATTCCACCGCGAGTGTGCGCGCAAAATCCACATCGTTTTTGTCCGACAGGTTTGCGTACGATACCAGTTGGAAGTACGTCCCGTCGCATGGCAATAGTTCAAATCGCGAGGCGGACAGCATGTCCCGGAACGCGTCGCGCTTTTGCTTATAAAATTCGCCCAATTGCTTCACGTCGACCACATCGAGATACTCGCACAAGGCCGCCTGGGCCAGACTGTTGACGCTGAATACAAGGTATTGGTGTACTTTTTTGATTTCCGACATCAGCGCCTGGCACGCAATGACGTAACCCACTTTCCATCCCGTGATGTGGAACGATTTGCCAAAAGACGAGATACAAATGCTGCGCGAATGCAGCGTTGCGCGGCTGTGAACAGATAAATGCGGGCTCCCGAAGCAAATGTATTCGTAAACCTCATCGGACAACACCAGCAGTTTCGGGTGCTTGTCGAGCAATCGTTCGAGCGCTTCAAAATCGTCCTGTTGCCACATTTTTCCCGATGGATTGTGTGGTGTATTGATCACGATGAGCCGCGTTTTGTCGTTGGCCGCACGATCTATCGCGGGCCAGTCCGGCGTGTAACCGGGAGTCATCGAAACGTGCACGGCCGTGGCTCCGGTCAGTAAAACCGGGGCCTGATAGCAGTCGTAACAAGGATCGAGCAGTATGATTTCGTCTCCCGGACCTGCCAGGGCCTGGATCGCGGTAAAAATGCCTTGCGTCGCTCCGGCAGTAACCAGAATTTCGCGCTCGGGATCTACCGCCCGACCGTAAGAGGTTTGGGTAAGATTTGCCAATTGGCGCAATAATCCCGCATGGCCCGATGCAGGCTGGTATTGGTGAACACTTTCAAAGGCTTTGCGCGCAATGATCTCGGACAGCCGCCCATCGATCGGGAAATTGGGAAAACCCTGCGCCAGATTAATCGCACCGTACTGCCCCGCCAGCTGCGTCATCTGCGTGAAAATGCTCGTACCCATGTGCGGAAGTCTGGACATGTCGGGGTAATTTAATCTACGCTTTCGAGTAGAATTTCGAGAATTTTGATGGCGGCGTCCGGAATTCTCGTGCCCGGCCCAAATACGGCCACAGCGCCCGCGTCGAACAAATATTGATAGTCCTGCGCGGGAATTACCCCGCCTACAATGACCATAATATCCTGGCGGCCATATTTGCGGAGTGCTTCGATGACCTGCGGCACGAGCGTTTTGTGCCCGGCAGCAAGCGACGAAACGCCAAGAATGTGCACGTCGTTTTCAACAGCTTGCCTGGCGGCCTCCTGGGGGGTTTGGAACAGCGGCCCGATGTCGACGTCAAAACCCACATCGGCATAACCCGTAGCGACCACTTTGGCACCGCGGTCGTGGCCGTCCTGACCCATTTTTGCAATCATGATGCGCGGTCTCCGGCCTTCTTTTTGCGCAAAGGCATTGGCCAGCTGCCTGGCATTTTCGAAACTTTCGTCGTTTTTGATCTCTTTGCTGTACACGCCGCTGAATGATTTGATTTGTGCTTTGTATCTGCCAAAAACCGATTCGAGCGCATCGCTGATCTCGCCCAATGTTGCGCGATCGCGGGCGGCTTCTACGGCCAGTTCCAAAAGATTCCCATCGCCCGATTGCGCGCATTTGCGGAGCGCGTCGAGGCATTGGGCAACGTTGTCATCGTTGCGTTTTTGTTTGACCTGTGCGAGCCGTTCCACTTGCTGTTTGCGCACCATTTGGTTGTCTACATCCAAAATGTGCAACGGATCTTCCTTCTCGAGACGGTATTTATTGACCCCGACAATAATATCCTGGCCACTGTCGATACGGGCCTGTTTACGCGCCGCCGCTTCTTCGATGCGCAATTTGGGAATGCCTGCTTCGATCGCTTTGGTCATACCCCCCAATTCCTCGACCTCTTCGATTAGTTTCCATGCGCTTTGTGCAATTTCATGCGTCAGGCTTTCTACATAATGGCTGCCAGCCCATGGATCGACGGTTTTGGTGATTTTGGTTTCCTGCTGCAGAAAGATCTGCGTATTTCTTGCAATGCGCGCCGAAAAGTCCGTCGGAAGCGCAATGGCTTCGTCCAATGCATTGGTGTGCAGCGACTGGGTACCGCCAAAGGCAGCCGCAGCGGCTTCGATACAGGTTCGCGCGACGTTGTTAAACGGATCCTGTTCGGTCAGGCTCCATCCCGAGGTCTGGCAGTGCGTTCTAAGGGCGAGCGACTTTTCGTCTTTCGGGTTGAACTGTTTGAGTAATTTGGCCCAGATCATTCGTGCGGCGCGCATCTTTGCGATCTCCATAAAATGATTCATGCCGATAGCCCAGAAGAACGATAGTCTTGGTGCGAATTCGTCTATGTTCATTCCGGCTGCCAGCCCGGTGCGGATGTATTCGAGTCCGTCGGCAAGTGTATAAGCGAGTTCGATATCGGCCGTGGCTCCGGCTTCCTGCATGTGGTAGCCCGAAATCGAGATCGAGTTGAACTTGGGCATGTTGCGGCTGGTGAAAGCAAAGATATCGGCAATGATTTTCATCGATGGCGCCGGCGGATAGATATAGGTGTTGCGCACCATGAACTCTTTGAGAATGTCGTTTTGGATCGTGCCCGAAAGCTTTTCCGGCGAAACGCCTTGTTCTTGTGCCGCAACAATGTAAAACGCCATGATGGGCAACACAGCACCGTTCATCGTCATTGACACCGACATTTCATCGAGCGGGATCTGGTCGAAAAGGATTTTCATATCTTCCACCGAATCGATCGCTACGCCTGCTTTCCCGACATCGCCCACCACGCGCTCGTGATCCGAATCATAACCGCGATGCGTGGCCAGATCGAATGCCACTGAGAGTCCTTTTTGGCCCGCTGCGAGGTTTCGCCTGTAAAATGCGTTGCTTTCTTCGGCTGTCGAGAACCCGGCATATTGACGGATGGTCCAGGGCCTGCGCACATACATCGTGGCATAGGGCCCGCGTAGATTGGGCGCAAATCCGGCCCCAAAGCCAATATGTTCAAGATTTTCGGAATCACTTTTGGCGTAGGAAGTTTGCACGGCAATGCCTTCGGCGGTCATGAAACTGCCGTCGTTGCCTGGTAAAATGGGTGTCGCCGATTCAGGGAGGGCGATATGACTGAGGTCTTTACGAATCATGGATCAGGGTTTGAGCGTGGCTTTATACAAAACGCGGACGGGTTGGCCGGATTTTTGGCCTGGTGACCACTTGGGCAACATTTTGATCGTGCGGATGACTTCCTTCCTGGTATCGTCCGGCAGGTCCGTGAACACTTTTACATCGCGCAGCACGCCCACTTTTTCGATCACGAAAGATACCTCAATGGGTGTGGTCACTTTTGTCGCGGGTTTGAAATTTTTTGAAAAATGCGTGGCCAGCGACGCACTTTTTTCTGGGACGGGCGCTACATCCAGGTCTTTGAGTGCAAACAGCCGGTGGTCCGATTCTGTTTGGGCCGTGGCGCAATTTACGATCGCAAGCAAAATCAATAGTGCCCAATTTTTCATATCTCCGGTTTTTCAGTTTCTAATCGTTGCTGTTCCATTTTTTCGGCCAATCGCTTGGGAATAATAGGCGTAATGAGCGTTTTGCGCGGCTTGTTTTTGACAAACGGATACAATTCCAGCTCGTGCGCCATCCGGTCTGCGGGATTTGGATATTTATTGGTGCCCAGCAGTATTTCGTCGCCTGAATCGAACAACTGTTGTTCTTTGTCGGCGCTTTCGGCAATTTTTTTCTGGATGTTTCCTTCGCCGAGCTTGACCAGAAATCCGCCGTGGGCTTCAAGTTCCTTGAACAGTGTGAGCGCTTTTTCAGCCATCTGCCGCGTGAGGTACTCGATATAGTAGCTGCCGTCTGCAGGATTGTCTACCTTGTCGAAATAGCTTTCGTTTTTGAGTACCAGCAACTGATTTCTCGAAATGCGTTCGCCGAATTCATTGCTTTTATGGTACAGCACGTCGTACGGAAGGTTGCACACAGTGTCAGCACCGCCCAATACCGCACTCATGCATTCCGTGGTGGTGCGCAGCATATTGACATTATAATCGTATAGCGTTTTGTTGCGGCGGGTGGGACAGGCGATGATGTGGCAGTTGCCGTCATGCCCGTATTCGGCGGCAATTGTTTTAAAAAGCAGCCGCAGTGCGCGAAGCTTGGCGATTTCAAAGAAATAATTCGTTCCGATGGCCACCTTGAAGACCATCGATTTGTTCGATGGAACGCGGTTCAGGTATTCGTTGGCGTGCGAAAGCGCATAGGCGATCTGCTGCACGATGTTGGCCCCTGCATTCTGGTACAGCGCGGCATCTACCGATACAAACGAAATGGCACGGGTTTGCGCACCAATGTTGCGGATGGTTTCAAAATTGTCCTTTTCTGCCGAGGCAAACCAATTTCCGTCCTGCGCAAGATGTCCGATAGGGTCCAGGTGTACGAAAACCGACGCATTTTGTTCAAGCGCAACGGTGTCGATTTTCCGGACAAAACCAGTGGAAAGGAATTTCAGATCCAAATGGATCGCGACGGATTCCAGCGGAAGCGATGTCAGTAATTGGCGTACGTCGGTGGCAGCATCGGCGATCGTAAAGCAGATCGATTCGGCACCCCGGGCAATGCTGTCCTTGGCGCGCCAGATCGATTTCTCGAGATCGTGTACAAAAATTTCCTGACCGATTTTAAATTGTGACGCGTGCGTAGTGACCGGTACGTCGGCAATGGTTTCATCGGCGTGGTAAAACGGTTTGACCTTGATGCCTTCCGGCGATTCCCACACCAGCGTGTCATTGTAGTCAGCGCCTTTAAGCTCGAATTGGATTTGTTGTTTCCACTGCCTGGACGAAACGGGTTCGAATTCACTGAATAATGGGGCGCTCATGGCGATTCGGATTTAAAAGTTTGTAAAGTTTGGGATCTTGTAACCTGGAATTGGGCGTTTGGGTTATAATTCATGCTATTTCTTCAAACTGTCCTCCTCGAATTCCACAATATAAATGTCCTCGCTGTCTTTTTTCATATAGTACTTTTCGCGTGCGTACTTTTCTACCTGGTCCGGATTGCGCAACAGCTTGATGGCTTGTTCGTCGCGCCTGATTTCGTCCTGATAGTATTTTTTGTTGTCCTCGAGTTCTTCGATTTCTTTGTTGAGCACGCGATGGTCAAAATACGAATAATTGTCCAGAAACACCATCCATGCGCCAAAGAACAACAGCACCCAAACGTATTTGTTACTCAGGAATCTGAACCAGGATTTTTCTTTGAATGACATCTTTGGATCTTATGACTTGACGACTTTATGACTTTACGACTTTACGACGTGATGACTTTACGACTTTATGACTTGACGACTGCCAGGCCTAGCCCGGATGGAAGCGGCATCCTTTTGCTGGCTTCTTTAGCCAGGAAAAGATATAGCGGACAGCCGGAATCAGCTCCTAAAAATAATAAAAAATTACGAAATCCGCTGATTAATTACTGCGCGTACCACATCGATCGCGACCGTATTGTATTTGTCGTTCGGAATGATGATGTCCGCAAAGGCTTTGGTGGGTTCGATGAATTGCTGGTGCATCGGTTTGAGCGTGTTTTGGTAACGGGCCAGAACTTCTTCCATGTCGCGTCCACGCTCGGCAATGTCGCGTTTGAGACGTCTGATCAGGCGCTCGTCCGAATCGGCATGGACAAAAATTTTGACATCGAACATATCGCGCAGTTCCGGATTGGCCAAAATCAGGATGCCTTCTACGATCATCACTTTGCGCGGATGCGTTGCAACGGTATCGTCCGTGCGGTTGTGCGTAACAAAAGAATATACGGGCTGATCCACGACATGGCCTGCTTTGAGCTCCTTGAGGTGCTGCACGAGCAGTTCAAAGTCGATGGCGCGCGGATGGTCGAAATTGATCAGCGCCCGTTCGTCGTAGGACAAATGATCCGTTTGTTTGTAATAGTGATCTTGTGAGATAATCCCGACTTCAGTTTGCGGAAGTTCGTTCATGATTTGGTGTACGACGGTAGTTTTGCCGCTTCCGGTACCGCCGGCAATGCCAATAATGAGCATGTGGTGAAAAATTTAGTTATGCGGCAAAAGTAGCAAAAATTGACCGATTGCCCGCGAAACGTTCCACTTAATCATCGACAATTATCGCAAAAGACAACGTTTTAAATGGCAGCCGATTATCGTCAGATGTCGTTTTCGACGGAATAGTAATGATAGAGTTCGCTTTCAAAGCGTTGTTGCGCATCTGCCGAAGCATTGTGCTGATAATCGTGAAAACTGCGCAGCGTATAAACGACGAGTGGCTTGAAATCGCAGCATTTTTGTTCAATGGTCACAACTTTATTGTCGCGTTTGAACACATATTTATTGGTGTCGAACTGCGCAATGTCTACGCCTGCATTTTTGATAACGGACCATTCGTCCTGCGTGTGTCGCTTGGGTGTCGTCTGGAACTTGCCAAATTGCCTGGTGTGCAAATCGATCAGCGCAGTGCGGGTCTGGTTGATTTTCTTGCGATAAAACTCGTGTTGGTGGTTTCCAAAATTAAAACAGTTGAGCGTTTGCAGCTCGACGCGAACCAGGCGGTTATATTTGAAGACCGGTTTGATGGTGGCCTCGAACGTATGCGGCCCGTCTTCGAATTCGTAATACACTGTGGAATTTCGGCTGATGTTATCGATGTCTGCCTGAGTGTGGTGATGCCCGTATCGGTTCAGTTCGCACGCTTCCCTTTCGCCTGAAAGAAACACATGCTTGGACATAAAATTCTGGCGTGTGGCTTTCTCATATTCCTCGACAGACATTCCGAAGTAATAGTTGAGAAACAATTGGTGTTCTTTTTTGTAGCGCTTGCTTAACTGCGGCACTACCAGCCGATCTTTATGGGTACGGTTTTCGGCGTGTTGACAGCTAAAAAGGAGCGCAACACACAAAATCAATACTATTCTCATAATGATTGTTTTGGTGGCCGCAAGATACGCTCCATTTCAATTTTGTGCAAGAAAAGAAAGTTGAGTTTGACGGCATTTTGGTGGTGTTCAACGAGTTTTTTGAGGTGCTACAGATTTATTTTACAACGTGATGGGCTACCTGTTTTTGAGGTGCTTTACACTTTTTAGGGCCTGTTGAACCGTGGGAGTGGTGAAATGATAATTGCTGAAAATAAGTTCGTTAAATGAAGATTTTCTATAGGTAAGGTATCGGCGGATTTTGTAATTTGGACCTGTAGGGCAGGGGG
>JAEWLN010000033.1 GCA_023457535.1 Bacteroidota bacterium | reverse complement strand
ATCTACCACTCGAACAACCAAAACCACGGCGGGGCAGAGGCGGCGCAAAAGAATATCTTCATCCCGTTTACGACGTTTCAGCAAGCGTTCAATTATGGCGACACGGTAGGGTGGATGGCCATCACGGCCAAAGACGGCGCGTCGATCACCGATCTTAAACAAAGTATATTTGATTTTTTAAAAGTGCGTCATTCGATCCATCCGGAAGACGACCGCGCCATCGGCAATTTCGATTTGTTCGAGGAATACAGCAAAGTGCAGGGATTGTTTATGATCCTGCGGTTTATCGCGTATTTTGTCGGAACGCTCGTATTGCTCTCGGGCATTATCGGCATTTCGAACATTATGCTGATCGTGGTCAAGGAGCGCACCAGGGAAATCGGCGTGCGACGCGCCTTGGGAGCCACACCCGGCGCCATCCGCGGACAAATCCTGACCGAATCGATCGTGCTGACGATCCTGGCCGGGATGTTGGGCATTGCCGCAGCCACGGGCGTTTTGGCCATCGCCAATTCCATACTTTCGTCGATGCCGGCAGAAGACATGATGTTTGCCAACCCAAGCGTGGACATGACCGTAGTGTTCATCGCCTTGCTGATCCTGATCGGGTCCGGGTTACTGGCAGGCTTTATCCCGGCGCAAACGGCCATCAATGTCAAACCCGTCGACGCTTTACGAACCGAATAATCATCAATCTGTCCTATATGAAAAAAGGAGTTACCATCGTCATTCTGATCTTTATCGCCATTGTGTTTTTTGGCGCGCTGTATTATTTGTATGCCAAGAACCAGCAGGCGCCCGTTGTTTTTGAAACCGAAAAGCCGGAAACCAAGACCATCGTCAAAAATACGATCGCCACAGGCAACATTGTCCCGGATGAAGAGGTGCTGATCAAGCCCAACATTTCGGGCATTATCGAAGCCGTCTACATCAAAGCGGGCCAAAGCATCAAGGCCGGGGACATGATCGCTAAAATCAAAGTCGTGGCCAATGTGTCGAACCTGAGCAGCTCACAAAACCAGACGCGATCGGCCAAAATCGAACTTGAAAACCAGCAAAAGTTATACAACCGTCAAAAATCGCTGTTTGACAAAGGCGTCATTTCGGCCAATGAATTCCAGGCTGCTGAAGTGGCATTCGCGCAAGCCAGGCAAAATTACGACGCGGCAAGGCAGGGGCTCGACATCGTTAAGACAGGAACATCGGCAGGATTGGGCAATTACGCCAATACGATCATCCGTTCGACCGTCAACGGCATGGTGCTCGACGTGCCTGTAAAAGTGGGCAACCAGGTCATCGAAAGCAACAATTTCAACGAAGGAACCACCATTGCGAGCGTGGCCGATGTGGGCCGGATGATTTTCGTGGGCAAGGTCGATGAATCCGAGGTGGGAAAAATCAAAGTCAACCTGCCGATCGAGATTACGGTCGGGGCAATCGAAAACAAAACGTTCAACGCCGTGCTGACCGATATCGCACCCAAAGGCAAAACAGAAAACGGCGCGATCCAGTTCGAGATCAAGGCCAGGCTGACCGACCGCGACGATACGTTCATCCGCGCAGGACTCAGTGCCAACGCCTCGATCATTCTGGACAAGGTGGAAAACGTACTCGCGGTAAAGGAAGCACTTGTGCAATTTGATCCCAAAACGCAAAAACCGTTCGTTGAAACCGAAACCGGAAGCCAGCAATTTACGCGCAAAGACATTGAGCTGGGCGTGTCCGACGGGCTATACGTACAGGTCAAAAGCGGCATTTCTGCACAGGATAAGATCAAAGTCTGGAACCAGGGCAAATCGCCTGATGCGCAAAAGCAATAATAATCGGTTTTAATCTTTAGAAATTCGTTAAATTTGTGCCTCGGCGCACCATCATCAATCATGGGAAAAAACAATCAAATTCTCTTTGCTTTGCTGCTTTTGATCACCATTGGCAGCCACGCGCAATCCAAGAAATGGACCATCCGGGAGTGCGTCGACTATGCGCTCAAAAACAATATCTCGATTCGGAACACCGAGCTCGACGGGCAATTGGCGGCGATCGACAAAAGCGATGCGCGCGGAAATTTCCTTCCTAATTTCAACGCCAATGCGTCGCATTCGTGGAATGTCGGCCTGAACCAGAACATCACCACGGGTTTGCTTGAAAACCAGACGACGCAGTTTACATCGGCGGGCGTCAATGCCAATGTGGATATTTACAAAGGTTTACAAAACCACAACCGTTACCGCCGATCGGTGCTGGCGGTGCTGTCGGCGCAATACCAACTTGACAAAATGAAGGATGACGTATCGCTTAGCGTGGCCAATGCGTTTTTGCAGATTTTGTTCAACAAGGAAAATATCAAGGTGCAAAAAGAATTGCTTGCGGCCAATGAGCGCCAGTTCAACCGGACGCAACAGCTCGTCGACGCCGGGTCTGTGCCACGCGGGGATTTGCTCGATATCAAGGCCACCGTTGCGGACAGCAAGCAAAAGCTCATTGCCGCGGAAAACGCATTGCTGATTTCCAAACTGAGTCTCGCGCAATTGCTCCAGCTTGACGATTTCCGGAATTTTGACATCGCCGATGAGGATTACGACGCCAGACAAAGCGAAGTGATGTTCCAAACCCCGGACGCGATCTATAAAAAAGCGCTCGAGAACCGCGCCGAGGTCAAGCTGGCGCAAAACAATGTTGAGATCGCCAACAAGGATATTGCCATCGCACGCGGCGCTTACCAACCAACGTTGCAGGGGTTTTACAGTTTCAATACGCGGATTTCGTATGCGAATATTCCGGTTTTCGATTCGATAGGACGCGTAATCGGAACGCGCAATGCGGACCCGTTTTTCAACCAGTTCAGCGATAACAAAGGACACAATTTCGGGCTCCAGCTCACTGTTCCGATCCTGAACGGGTTCGCCATCCGAAACAATGTCGCGCGCAGCAAAGTAGCCGCCGAACGTGCCAAGATCGCACTCGAGCAAAGCCAGCTCGACCTTGAGCGCACCGTTTACACCGCCTTTACCGATGCCAACGGCGCTTTTAATACTTATGAATCGGCGGTCACGGCACTCGAAGCGCGCAAAAATGCGTTTGAATATGCCCAGGCGCGTTACGATGTGGGCATGATGAATGCATTTGATTACAACCAGGCGCAAACGCTGTACGCCAACGCGCAATCGGATTTGCTGCGTACCAAGTACGATTATATTTTCAGAACCAAGATCGTTGAATTCTACTTTGGGATCCCGATCATCCAAAAATAAAAACGATGTCTAAAAAGTCAACTTATTGGTTAATCGGTGCGGCGGCGGTGCTGGTCGTCGTGTTGGTCGTGCTCGCCAAAAAAGGCGTGATCGGGAACAAGGACAAAGGCGTCGAGGTCGAAATTGCAAAAGTTGACGAAATTACAATAGTGGAAACCGTATCGGCAACGGGAAAAATACAGCCGGAAATCGAGGTCAAAATTTCGTCAGAAGTATCGGGTGAAATCATCGGGCTTCCGGTCAAAGAAGGCCAGATCGTCAAAAAAGGCGATTTGCTCGTACGCATCAACCCTGATCTGTATACCTCGGGTTATAACCGCACGTTGGCCGGGTTGTCAGGCACCAAAGCGTCTTTGAGCCAGGCCGACGCAAGTTTTAAAGAGGCCAAAGCCAATTACGAGCGCAACAAAACGCTGTTTGACAAAGGCATCATTTCCAAATCTGAATGGGACAAAGCCGTATCAATGTATGAAAGTGCGAAGGCGGCCAGGCAATCGGCGTATTACAACGTGCAGAGCGCGTCGGCCACGGTCAACGAAGCCAAGGACAACCTTGGGCGCACGACGATTTATGCGCCAGCCGACGGCACGGTGTCGATGCTCAACGTAGAATTGGGCGAACGCGTGCTCGGGATGCAGCAAATGACGGGAACCGAATTGTTGCGCGTGGCCAACCTGAACAGCATGGAAGTGGAAGTTGATGTCAATGAAAATGACATCGTCAAAATTAGTGTTGGCGATTCGGCGCGCGTCGAGGTCGATGCATACCTCAAGAAGAAGTTTCGCGGAATCGTCACGAGCATTTCCAATTCGGCCAGTGCGACGCTGACTGCGGACCAGGTGACGAATTTCAAGGTCAAAGTGCGCATCGTCAAAGAATCGTACGCCGATCTGACCCAGGGCAAACCCGCGAGTTATTCGCCGTTCCGCCCGGGCATGACCGCCACGGTGGACATCATTACCAAACGCAAGGAAAAAGTGCTTGGCGTACCCATCAGCGCCGTTGTGGTCAAGGCCGATACTGCTGCAGTCAAAAAACTCAAAGTAGACGATCCGGATTCGGAAGAAAACAAAATCAAGCCTAAAAGCGATAAGAAATTTGAATGTGTTTTTGTCAAATCGGGCGATAAGGCCAAAATACGCGTGGTCAAAACCGGCATTCAGGACGACACGAACATCGAAGTCACTCACGGGCTCCAAAAAGGCGATGTGGTCATCACCGGGCCGTACACCACAGTGACCAAAGACCTCAATTCAGGCGACAGGGTAACGGTGGCCAACGAGAACAAAAAATAATGGCTTACATTTTACATATTGAAACCGCGACCCGGAATTGTTCTGTGGCCGTGGCGCACGACGGGCAAACGATCGCTGATCGTGAAGTGGCCGATGAAGGCTTTTCGCATGCGGAAAAACTCCATCTTTTTATAGAACGAACGCTGGCCGACGCGCAGATTTCATACGCCGACCTGTCTGCGGTGGCCGTAAGCCAGGGGCCGGGATCGTATACCGGTTTGCGCATTGGCGTTTCTGCGGCAAAAGGATTGTGTTTTGCGCTTGGGATCCCATTGATTTCCGTCGATACCCTTGCCGTTTTGGCGGCACAGGTCAATTCAACCGATGGCTTGATCGTCCCGATGATCGATGCGCGTCGCATGGAAGTGTACAGCGCGGTATTTGACGCCAAACACGAACCGGTGCGCGAAGTGCGTGCAGAAATACTGACCGCGGAGTCGTACGCCAATTGGCCGGGCACGATTTACTTCATCGGCGATTGCCAGGCAAAATGCCAAACCGTGCTCACCGATAATCGCTTTGTGTTTCTTCCCGATGTAGTTTTTCCATCGGCCAAGGAAATGGGCGCGTTGGCGTATGCGAAATTCACCGCGCGATCGTTTGAAGATGTGGCGTATTTTGAGCCGTATTACCTCAAGGACTTTGTGACGGGCAAAAAATAGCTTTTTACGGCGCAGCCACAAGATTAAAAACGCGAAGCACATCGCTTTCGAGATCAAAATCAATTTTGGCATTCTTTAGAAACGCTTCGATCTTGTCTTTATGCGCGGGGTAAACCTTGACCAACGCCTTCTTGCTATCCGGAAATTCTGTAGTCATGCCGTCTTTGGTCCGCACGAAAAAACTGTCGCCCCTGCGCGTGTATTTAGCGGGCATGTTCACCTCGAGCGAGGTCTTGGCCGGCTTGGCCTCAATAAATGTGATGCGCTCTTTTTTGTACAATACCAGGCCGTTTGTTTCCTGAACGCGTACCAGGTAGCCGTAGACCAGTTTTTTATCCTCGGTATAAGCCAAAAGGTCGTATTGCTTGTTGAAACCCGTGAAGACGATTTGGTCGAAATCCTCAATTTTATCAAGGATGAGCGTGTCGTTTTTAGGGGTAATGAACTCAAATTCATCTTTGTAGGCGTTGTAGCGCATAAAGGCTTTGATGTTGAGTTTTGCAACGCTCGCTTGCCCGAACATCGCATGGACATAGGGCGACCCCTGGGATTTATCCTTGACGAATTTTGGGTTTTTGAACAATTTGGTGGCAATGTCGGGATGCTTGACCTCGTTCTGGAGGGATTGTGCAACAACAGCCATCGTACCCAAGCCAAACAGCAGGCACATGAATTTTTTCATCTCGATGTGTTTTATGATCCCAACAATACTACAAAAAAATATTCATAATTCACGATTTTGAATATTCTTTCATAAAGGGTTGCATCGCGATCCCTGATTGATCGAATGCCGTTTTGCTCTGTTCGAGTACATCGCTTGCCGCATCGCTCGAATCTTCGTTGGCAGACCATCCGCGAATGGACAGTTTGATGCCGGAATCGGTAAGCTCCTTCACCGATACGGCAGGAGCGGGGTTCCGATGGATTTTGGGATGGTTTTCAAGAATGGACAGGATCAATTCGCGGGCTTGTTTGATATTGGTATCGTACGAAATGCCGATCGTCAAATCAAAACGCCGCGTGGGTTGTTGCGAAAAATTAATGATCGTTCCGTTCGATAAGGCGCCGTTCGGGATAAAAATCACCTGATTGTTCGATGTCAGCAACTGGGTGACAAAAATCTGTATGTCGATGACCATGCCCGATACGCCCTGCGCCTCAATGGTGTCGCCAAGTTTGAACGGTTTGAACAAAATAATCAGCATGCCACCTGCGAAATTCGACAGCGATCCCTGCAACGACAACCCCACCGCGAGTCCTGCAGCGCCCAGAATAGCCACAAATGAAGACGATTCGATCCCGAGTTTGGAAATCACGGCAATGAACAACAAAATGCGCAACCCCCAAAAAATGATGTCCGACAGGAATTCAATCAGTGTAGGTTCCACGCCGCGTTTGACCATGAGTTTGCGCGAAACCCGGTTGATCAGCCGAATGGCCCATATCCCGACGAACAGCAGCAATAAAGCCGCGATCAGCTTTGGGGAATAATCGATCATCACGCGGATGAACTTGTCTGTGTATTGTTCTAAGTAGGTAAGGTCTGCCATCAGTATTTTCATGCGTAAAAAAACCTCCGTTAGGGAGGTTGCAAAAATAACGATTTTAAATTTTAATCGGCGTCTTCTTCGATGCGGTTTGGCGTATCGCCTTCGTAAGTTCCGGCGTCGGGGTTGGCATCGCCTGCAAAATTCCGCGTGGCGTGTTGAACGTCATCCAGTTTGTCTTGAGCCTTACTGGTCCAGTCCGATATCTTTTCTTTGGCAGACGCAACAACATCTTCCATTTTATCGGCCGCTGTTTCAGAATAATCGCGCACTTTATCGGTGGCGGCATCTGCGAGGCCTTCCGCTTTTTCGATGTACGGTTGGGCAGCATCTTTGGCGTCGGCAAATTTTTCTTCGATGAAATCCTCTGCGCGTTCGGCATATTGGCCCGCTTTCTCTTTGACCTCACCGGCAAGGTTGTTCGCCTTGTTCTGCCATGAACCGGTGGTTGGTTCAGCAGACGCTGTATTTTCAACGCGCGCGGCCCCTGAAGCTACGGCATCCGCCGCGTTGTCGATTTTGTCTTTTGCCTTTTCAGCAACGCGGTCCACGGCGTCTTTGGCATCGTCGGCTTTGCGTTCTATTTGCGCACCCGTGGCAGATCCTTGATTGGTGCCGCCAAATAAATTCTTAAAAAAAGTTCCTAATCCCATGGTTGTTTCAGATTGGTTAGACCCAAACTTACGAAAAAAAATTGCCAACTTGTTTAAAATTAACGGTTTAATTCGGAAATGGCGTTTTGCAGATCGGTTGAAGGCAATCCGCATGCTTTGTTCTGGCAAGCATAGGCCAGCGTGCCGCGTTCGGGATGGCGATTTTGCAGCAAGGGCAGCGAAGCGGGTTGGTGTGCAGCGGCCAAAAGTATTCCGGGTAAATATAACGCATTTGCCTGGCGTGCCCAATTAGAGGCGTGCTCCCCGCAGATGACGAGTTCTTTCGGATCGGCAAGGCGCAGCGCGAGCGACATCCAATTGGAAAACGCCGACGGGTAGTCGATATCAGCGGCGATGTGCGCAAGCATGTTTGCTGCTGTTTTCTCATAATGTGCGTTGTCAAGATACACCGCCAGATCCAGCAGCACGTGGGCCAACACGGAATTGGACGCCGGGATCACATTGTCTTCCGTTTCGAAATGCGGTGCGATCAGGGCCGGGTCCGTATCGGAGGTGAACCGGAAAAAACCACTTGCATCGTCATAAAAATGCGCAAAGCAATAATCTGTAAGTTGTCGCGCCATCGTGAGCCAACGCTCATCGAATGTGATGCGGTACAACGCAATAAACGCCGAGGCCGTATGCGCATAATCCTCTAGATAGCCGTTGATGGTGCTTAGGCCGTTTTTATAGCTGTGCCACAAATGCCCGTCCGGATGCCATTGGCGTTGGGCCAGAAAATCACCGTTTTGCAGCGCTGCCGATCGGTATTGTTCATTGCCGAGGGCCTGGTACGCATCGGCGAAACCTTTGCACATCATGGCATTCCACGACGTCAGGCATTTGTCGTCCAGCCGTGGTTTTGGCCGGTTTTCGCGCGCGGCATACAGCATTTGTTCCCACAATTGTTTCCTGGACGCAAGATCCGAAATCGAAAGACCGTGTTGGCTGGCCAAATTTTCAATGGTCTGGTTTTGGATCAGCACAAAATTTCCGTTTTCCCAATGCCCGAACGCGTCGAGGTTGAACACACTTTTGAAAAGCGCAAAGTCGTCCCCAAGCAATGATTCGAGTTCGGTTTGCGTCCATACGTAGAACGCGCCTTCTTCCAGATCGCCGTGTGTATCGAGGCTGTCGGCATCGAGGGCCGAATAAAACGCGCCTTGGTCGGTTGTAAGCTCGCGCAGTACAAATGACAGCGTTTTGTCGATGACTTGCCTGTAAAGCGGATTTTGGGTGCGTTTGAACGCATCGGCGTACACCGAAACGAGCTGACCGTTGTCATACAACATTTTTTCAAAGTGCGGCACATGCCATTTCATGTCGACCGAATAACGCGAAAATCCCCCGCCAACGGTGTCGAACAAACCGCCCCACGCCATGCGGGTCAGCGTCAGGTCTACCAAACCGAGCAATTCAGTATCGTTGGTGCGGTGGCCGTAATGCATCAAAAAATCGTAATTGTTGGGCATCATGAATTTGGGTGCGCGGGCCATACCGCCAAATTCGCGGTCAAAGCTTTTTTTCCATTTTTCGACCAATGGCGCGATCCAATCCTGCGGTAAATCAGGCGTTGCCTTGCGGTCGATGACCGAAATGGCTTGAAGTCCATCGTGCAGTTTTTGCGCGTATTCGGTCATTTTATCGGGGTTGGTTTGCCACAAGTCGTGGAGCTGTTCGAGCGTGTCGGTCCATTCAGACGTGCGAAAATACGTACCGCCCCATACCGGACGCCCATCGGGAAGACACACCACGTTGAGCGGCCAGCCACCGCGACCGGTCATGATCTGGACGGCTTTCATGTAAACCGCATCGAGGTCAGGGCGCTCTTCGCGGTCCACTTTGACCGATATAAAATGCGCATTCATTACCGCGGCGGCTTGCTCGTTTTCGAACGTCTCGTGCTCCATGACGTGGCACCAATGGCAAGCCGAATACCCAACCGACACGATGAGGAGCTTGTTTTGCACTTGCGCCGAACCCAGCGCGGCGTCATTCCACGCCTTCCAATGCACCGGATTTTGGGCGTGCTGGAGCAAATAGGGGCTGGTTTGGAGATGGAGTTCGTTCATGGCGGGAATGGGTTTAAAGTTAAGGTTAAAGGTAGTGCTGATCCGACATTGGGTGTTATATCCATCGGTAAGCCATTTCATTGGACAAAAAAAGCGCCTGTAAAGACGCTTAAAGTTACTTTTATTTTACCAGAGCATTTGTGTTTTGTCGGGATTTATGCAAATCACGCGTTGAGTGCCTCCACTTTGATGTCGTTGTCGTTGAGCATGTCTTTGAGCATGTTCTCGATGCCGCTTTTGAGCGTAAAGGTCGAGGACGGACAGCCGTTGCACGCGCCTTGAAGGATTACTTTGACGCGTTTTTCAGATTCGTCGTACGAGTCGAAAAGAATGTTTCCGCCATCGGCAGCCACAGCAGGCTTGACGTATTCCTCAAGGATGTTGATGATTTGCTGCGAAGTGGTGTCGAGGTGGTCGAAATTCGCGATCTTTTGCTTTTCGGCGCGCGGTGCCTCGATCAGTGTTTCGTCGAGCACGGGCCCGCCGTTTTCGATGTAGCCTTTGATGAACGAGCGCAACTCGATCGTGATGTCGTTCCAGTCATACGACTCGTATTTGCTGACCGATACGTAATTCTCGTCCATGTAGATTTCCTTGACATACGGGAAATTGAACAGTTCTTTGGCCAATGGCGAGGCTTTCGTCTGGTCGATGTTCTTGAATTCGACAGGCGTTTTGGTGATCATTTTATTGACCACGAATTTAAGCGTTGCCGGATTGGGCGTCGTTTCGCCGTAGACCGTCACGGGTTGCTTTTTAGCCGATGATTCGTCGATTTCGATGATTTTCGCGCCACTGTCGACATAGGCCTGGATCTGCTCGGCCACGGCATCCTGAACATCTTCCCATTCGACGATGTTGTACCGCTCGATCGCAATAAAATTCCCGGAAATATAGACCGTTTTTACAAACGGCAAATAGAACAATTGCTTGGCCAGCGGAGAATTTTTGGTCTCGTCGATATTTTTGAATTCGAAGTTTTGATTTTTTGTGATAAAATCGGGCAATTCGAATTTAATTATGGTAGGGTTTTGCGTTTGTTTAATGTTTATAGTCATGAAAACGTGGATTTTTTTGCAAAATTAACGAACTTATTTTTGTTGATTCTCTATATTTGAAGATTAATGATTTTTTAACACACACAACTACAAACCTCCCAACTAAACCGTCACAATGAAGAATTTTACCCTGTGTTTGCTATTGCTTTGCGGATGGGCGACCCGCGCACAGCTCATGATTTCCAACACTTCCCAGACCCCTGCCCAATTGGTCAACAACGTATTGGTGGACGAAAGCATAGTGCCGTTCAACATCACGTTCAACGGCTCGGCGGCCAATGCCAATATGATCAATTTGCGCGCGGCGCATTTTACCACCAATTTCAATCCGACCAATCTCGGGCTCAATGCAGGGGTTATGCTTGCCACCGGAAATGCGCAACTGGGATTAGGTCCTAACAACACCGGTAATGCATCCGATCCTGTTACGCCGCTTTATGGAGGCGATCCGCATTTGTCCGCGCTGACTACGAACACCGTCACGAATTCGGCAGTGCTCGAATTTGATTTTGTCGCAACGGGACTGGAAATGAAATTTGATTATATTTTCGCCTCTGAAGAATACCCGGAATTTGCCAATTCAGGCTTTAACGATGTATTCGGGTTTTTCCTGACCGGAGCCAATCCGGCCAACGCCGCGGCCCCCTACAATGGTTACAATATTGCTTTTGTTCCCAATACCAATGTCCCGATCACGATCAACAACGTCAACAATGGTACAAACAATGCCGGCCCTTGCGAATATTGTACCTATTACGTCAATAACGGGACGGGAATTACCCCTGCGGCCAACCCGCACGTGCAATACGACGGCTTTACCACGGTGTTGACCGCGGTGGCCAACCTGGTTTGCGGGGAAACCTACCACATGAAAATCGCCATAGGGAATGTAGGCGATAACGCTTATGATTCGGCGGTATTCCTCAAAGATTTCAGAATTACGCCCATTACGCTTACGGCCAATGGTTGGGCAGACCCGATCTGTCCCGGTCTTGACGTCACGCTCGATTCAGGGGTGACCGCACCGGGCTTTGTGTACAAATGGTACCTGGACGGCGTGGAAATTCCGGGAGAAACGCAACCGACCCTTGTAGTTCCGGGCACGACCTATCCGGCATTACCGGTGGTCGAGGCCGGGAGTTTTGTGGTAGGACAGCAATATTACATCAATTCGACGGGCACGACGGACTTTACGCTGATCGGCGCAGAGAATAACAACATCGGAACGGTGTTTACCGCAACGGGTCCCGGAGCCGGAACAGGCGAGGGGTTGGTCGTCTATCCATACTCATTTGAATATTACACAGCCGGAGGTTGCTTGCTTGGCACGGCGACCTATGCGCTAACCTATTACCCGGATGTACTTAAGACGCCGCTGCCGATCAACTTGTGTACGAGCAATCCGCCGCCGTACAATTTCGGAAACATCGATCAAACGTTGTTCATGCTGGACAATCAGTCGGCAATGAATTACGATTCGATTTATTACTACAACGATCCGGCCCAACTGACCCTTCCGGTTCCGCCTCCTGGTCTTACTGCCGCGCAACTGGCCAATTACACGACCAACAACGCCAGCGAAACCATTTACGTGCGTTTTGAGGAAGTTACCGCAGGGGCCTGCGTTACCGTTAAATCGTTTACATTAACAGCCGGACTCGACCCGTCGGGGAGCTTTTCGTATCCACCGTCCTATTGCATATCGCTGCCCTTGCAGCCGATTACCAGTACGGTGACGCCGGGGGGAATTTTCAGCGCAACGCCGCCGGGACTCGATATCGATCCGGCTACGGGACAAATCAACCCGAGCCTGAGCGTACCACAGGCTTATCTGGTAGATTATCTGTTGCCTGCCGCGGGCGGATGCAGTGAGCTCAGGATTGACGACGTACCGATATTGATTACCGCTGCGCCGGTCGCTCCGTCGGTGCCTGCATTGCTGGAGTATTGCCAGGGTGAGACAGCCCCGGCGCTCCCGAATGCCAGTACGTACCGATGGTATACGTCGGCCACGGGCGGAACAGCAAGTACCACGCCGCAGCCCATCAATACAACTACGGCGGGGACGTACTATTATTATGTTTCGGAGGACAACGGTTGTGAAGGCCCGAGAGCTACGATAGAAGTAATCGTCAAACCAAAGCCTGCACCACCGGCCGTAACCCCGATTCCGGATTACTGTCAGGGCGCTGTTGCCACGCCGCTTGCCAACGTGACCGGCTCGGGCCTGCGCTATTACACGGGCCCGGCGGATCTTGTAGGCTCAACAACTCCACCAACACCTTCCACGGCTGTTGCGGGAACTGTTTATTACGAAGTCACCCAAACGGTGCCTGCGGTAAATGGTTGTGAGAGCGACCGCGCTATTGTTCAGGTCAATACCGTGGCGTTGCCGGCCGCACCGTCGGTTTCTGTCCCGGCTCTGGGCTACTGTCAGGGTGTGGCGGCGCCGGACTTGTCAGGGGTTGTTACGGGAACAAACCTGCTGTGGTATACTGCTGCCGCGGGAGGCGTAGGCAGTCCGACGGCTCCGGTTCCTGCTACGGCCAGCACCGGAATTGCCAACTACTGGGTGAGCCAGACCAACGCGGCCAATTGCGAAGGGCCAAGAGCGCAGATCAGCGTTGAGGTTTTTGCGATCCCATCGGCTCCGGCGTATACTGTGACGCCACCAGATTGTACGGTCAATACGGCAACCATCGCCATTACGCCGCAGGGAGCCAATTCAGAATACAGTATCGACAATGGGGCAACATTCCAAACAGCCAACACATTCAATGCCGTTCCTGCGGGTATGACTTACGACCTCGTGGTCCGCAACGCGCTGTCGCAGTGTATTTCGCCTGCGGTATCGGTCAATGTTATTGCAGCCCCGTTAATCCCGGCCGCTCCGGTAGCGGTGGCGACCGCGCCGGACTGTAACACACCGGTTTCGCAAATTACGGTACAGTCACCGCTCGGGGCGAACCTTGAATATACGATTGACGGCGGTGCGACGTACCAATCATCGGTTGATTTTACAGCCCTTGCACCCAATGCCGTTTATATGATCGCGGTGCGCGATGCCGTCAATGGATGTACCTCACCGGCAACTGCAGTTACGGTACTGCCCATTCCGGCCGATCCGTTGGCACCTGCATTTACGCAGATCGAACCCAATTGCGACATCGCAACCGGTACGGTTACCATAACTTCTGTGGCGGCCAATCTGGAATACAGCATGGACAATGGCCTGACTTATCAGCCGTCAGCGTCGTTTACAGGTCTGGCGGCAGGTTCGAGCGTAGATCTTGTCGTGCGGGATACCACAACCGGATGTTCGTCCGGGGCCACATCGGTCAATATCGGCCCGATACCGGCAAATCCGGCAACACCGACAGCCACGGCCGATGTTCTGGTTTGCGGTTCTAATACGAGTGGTTTTGTGGTAGATTCTCCAATCGGACCCGGTTTTGAATATAGTATAGACGGTGGCGCTTCGTATCAGACCGCGACCAGTTTTGCCAATTTGCCAACCGGCGCATCTTACAACCTGACCGTGCGTGATATGACAACGCGTTGCGTGTCTGCCCCGCAAGTGGTGGTGATTGCGCCTGCGTTGGCTGTTCCTGCCGCACCGGTCACAACCGAAACCCAACCTGACTGTTACGCGCCCACCGGAAGCATTTCGATTGCGCCAATGGGGGCCAATATTTCTTACAGTATCGATGGCGGCGCGACGTTCCAGACAAGTCCGGTATTCAGCTCACTTGCGCCAAACACCACTTACAACGTCGTCGTTCGCAACGACGCCTCTGGGTGCTTGTCGGCCATTGTGACACGTTCGATCGATCCATTGCCGGCCGCTCCTGCAGTACCGACGACCCAGATTACACAGCCACTATGTTCAACGCCAACCGGTAGTATCACGGTGCAAGGTCCGTTGGGCGCTAATTTCGAATACAGCATCGACGGGGGCCTGACTTATCAAACGACAACGGTGTTTTCTTCGTTGGCTCCGAATGTTACTTATAACCTGACCGTGCGTGATGTAGTGACAGGATGCTCATCGGTATCTGTCCAGGCCGTCAATCCTATTCCGGGCAATCCTGCCGCGCCAACAGGTGCGGTTTCTGTCCCTACGTGCACCGACCCGACAGGTACCATTACCATTGCAAATCCTTTGGGTGCGCAACTTGAGTACAGCATTGACGGAGTGTCGTACCAGGCCAATACTGTTTTTGCGAATCTTGCTGCGGGCGCGTCGTATACCATTATCGTGCGCAATACCATGACGGGGTGCATATCGGCTCCGGGTACGTTTGCCATTGCGCCGGCACCTACTTTCCCGGCTACACCGATAGCCTTGGGTGCCGATGTGTGTCAGGGCGATTCGATCAGTCTGAGCACGGCCGCTGTCGCAGGTGCTACTTACAGCTGGACCGGGCCGAATGGTTTTGCCTCCGCGCAGCAGAATCCGGTTATTGCCAACGCCGATGCATCGATGTCCGGTACCTATAGCGTCATTATTGAAACAACTGCCAATTGCCCGAGTTTGCCGGGATCGGTGGCCATCGTGGTCAATCCGTTGCCGTTGCCTACGCTGCCGCAGGACGGAAATATTTGTTACAATGCGGCAACCGGTGCGGTGCTGGACTCATTTGCGATGAATACCGGTTTGAGCGATGCGCAATATGATTTTGAGTGGTACGTTGAATCCGGCGGCGCTTATACGCAAATCGTCGGACAAACATTGAGCAGTTATTCGGTGAGTGTGCCGGGTAATTACGGTGTTATTGCGATCGATTCTGTAACGGGTTGCGTATCGGATATGGTAATGGCATCGGTGGACATGACCTCGCCGCCTTTGGCTATTGAAGTAGTGGCGTCGGATTATTTCGATCAGTCGCAAACCATTGCTGTGACCGTATCGCCTGCAGGGGATTACGAGTACCAGCTCGACAACGGCGCATTCCAGCCGGGCAATGTCTTCACAGGCGTTTTACCGGGCGATCACACGGTGCGCGTGCGCAATGTTTGCGGTACAATCGAGGAAGTTGCATTCCTGATGGATTACCCGAAATTTTTTACGCCAAATGGCGATGGTTATAATGATACCTGGAATATTTTTGCGCTGAAAGGCCAAGCTAATGCAAAAATTTATATCTTTGACCGTTATGGAAAATTGCTGAAACAAATCAGTCCTGACGGTAAAGGTTGGGACGGAACGTTCAATCAAAATATTCTTCCAGCAACAGATTACTGGTTCTCAGTCCATTATGAGGAGGACAATGTAAGCAAGGTGTTCAAGTCCCATTTCGCATTAAAACGATAAGCAAAAATGAATTTTAAAAAGGTCGTGTTATTCTTTGCGCTGGCAACGGCACAATGGTCGTTTTCACAAGAAGGAGTTGCTGTTTACTCCGATTATTTATCTGATAATTATTACCTGTTGCACCCTTCTATGGCGGGTGCGGCCAATTGCGCAAAACTGAGAATCACCGCACGTCAGCAGTGGTTTGGGCAGGACGACGCGCCTTCGTTGCAAACCGGAAGTTTTAACGGGCGCATTGGGGAGCAATCCGGAGCCGGCGTGATTTTGTACAACGATAAGAATGGTTACCACTCGCAACGCGGGATCAAAGCGACCTATGCGCACCACATTATGTTTTCGCGCGACCAGATCGACCTGAATCAATTGTCTTTTGGTTTGAGCGTCGGACTGGTACAGAGTTCACTTGATGAGACGGAATTTTTGCGTCCCGGTGAGTTCGATCCGTACATAGACGGGACAATCGTGCAAAAAGATTCCTATTTTAATATCGACTTTGGGATGTCCTACAATTATCTCGATTTTTACATCCACGCGACACTTAAAAATGCAATTGAAACCCGACGCAATATTTATAGCGAATACGAAAGCGACAACCTGCGCAAAATTATTGTGAACAGCGGGTACATCTTTGGCAATGAGGAGAATTTGCTTTGGGAACCATCGGTGATGTTGCAGTATGTAGACCAAACCAAGGAAGCGGCAGTCGATGTCAACCTCAAGGTATACAAGACGATGGACTTTGGTTCGGTGTGGGGCGGATTGTCCTACCGCAGAAGTTTCGACGGCGCGGATTACATCGAAAACAACGCGGTGCAAACCCAGAAATTAAACTATATCACTCCGATTTTGGGCGTGAATTACAAAAACTTTATGTTCGCCTATACCTATACGCATCTGACGGGCAAAGTGAAGTTCGATGATGGTGGTTATCACCAGATCACACTCGGTATGAACCTGTTCTGCCGCCAGGAGAGATACCACTGTAAATGTCCGGCAATTAACTAATATCCAGTCCCGATTCGTCGGGACTTTTTTTATGGTACTGATAAAAACTGTTAATGGCAAGTCGCCGGTCATCCCGGAAGATTGCTTTGTCGCTGAGAATGCGACCATCGTAGGGGACGTGACGTTCGGAAAATCGTGCAGCGTATGGTTTAATGCCGTAGTACGCGGCGACGTGCACCGCATTTCGATCGGCGATAAGGTCAACATACAGGATGGCGCGGTGATCCACTGCACGTATCAAAAGCACGAAACGAGAATTGGCAACAACGTTTCGATCGGGCACAATGCGATCGTTCACGGCTGTACTTTACACGACAATGTGCTGATTGGAATGGGTGCGATCGTGATGGACGGATGCGTGGTAGAGAGCAACGCCATTGTGGCTGCAGGATCTGTGGTGACCCAGCATACGGTCGTTGAATCGGGGAGTATTTACGCTGGCGTTCCTGCGCGAAAGGTAAAAGACATCGACGCATCTGCGTTTGCAGGCGAAATAGGGCGTATTTCCAACAATTACGTGATGTATTCGGGTTGGTTTAAGGACGATGCCGCAGAGTAATCAGAAATCGCGCGCAATGACCGCGTACCGGTTTTCAAGGATGCCCGACAATACCTCCGGATTCCCGTTGGTGTAAAATATTGTTTTGTTCCCGCTGCCGTCATTCAAACCTGCTCTTTCCTCCAGTACTTTTTGCGTTTGTCGCGCGACCGCTTCGCCGGAATCGATGATGCGGATGTGCGCAGGCAGGATTTCTTTGATTTGCGGAATCAGGTACGGATAATGGCTGCAACCAAGCACCAGATAATCGATGTTGGCGGCCATCATGGGTTCGAGGTATTGGCGCAACAGCCGTTTGGTTTCCGATGAATTCATTTGTCCGTATTCGATAAGCTGTACCAGGCCGTGTCCTACTTGCTCGACAATATGGGTATCGCGATGGGTTTCGACCGCCTTGTGGAACAGTTCGCTGCTGAGCGTGCCCTGGGTTGCCAGAATCCCGATGGTTTGCGTTTGGGAATGGTGTGCGGCGGGTTTTATCGCAGGTTCGATCCCGATGAACGGCACATCGTATCTGGCGCGCAATTCTTTGATCGCATTGGTTGTCGCGGTATTGCAGGCCACTACGACAATCTTGGCATTTTGTTCGAGAAGGAATTCGGTGTTCTTAAAACTCAGCGCGATAATTTCATCTTTTGACTTCTGCCCGTAAGGCGCATTTTTGCTGTCGGCAAGATAAACCGTGTTCTCATGCGGCATCAGCGCGTGGATCGCAGACCAGATCGATGTGCCGCCTACGCCCGAATCAAATAGCCCGATGGGATTGTTGTTAACCATAAAAACAAAGCTAAAAAAAAACTGCCCGGTTTGCGAGCAGTTTTTTAGTTTATGTCCGGATTAAAATCCGAGGTCTTTTTTTACGTCGGCAGTAATGTTTGGTCCGTCGGCGAGCAATAATCCTTCTGAGTTGAGGATATATTGGTATCCTTTGGCTTTACCAACTTTTTGGATAGACGCTTTGACGCGCTCCATGATCGGTTTTACGATATCGGACTCTTTTTGCTGCAATTCTTTTTGCGCGTTGTCACGGTAATCTACAATGCGTTTTTGCATGTCCTGTACTTCTTTTGAACGCGTTTCGTTGACAGCGTCAGTAACGGTGGAAGCTTCCTGCTCGTATTTTTTGAGCTTGTTTTGGTATTCTTCAACCATTCCTTTGTATTCCGTATCGTATGTGGTGCTCAGTTTCTCCAATTGCTTTTGTGCATCAAGCATTGCAGGCATTTTCGACATCAGGTCGGCTACATCAACGTGGGCGGTCTTGGCTTGGGCTTGGGCTGCCTGGCTTGCACCTACGAACATCAGGGCTGCAATTACTAACGTTTTGAATTGTTTCATCATTTTAAAAAATTAATTATTATTGTTTTAGTCTTGTTTTCCTTCAGCGGCTTTTTGCTGTTTTTCCTGCTTCGCCTTTTCGCGGTCTTCGAGCGTTTTCTGACGTCGCTCGTCTGCGGCTTTTTTACGATCTGCGATAATTTTGGCGCGTTCTTCTGCCGTTTTTTTGCGCTTGTCCGCTGCTGCGGCTGCTGTGCTATCTTTGGCTGTCGGCTCGGCCGTTTCTTTGGTTTGAACCTTGTTTGTATCGGTAGTCGCTGTCGTGTCCGATGCTGTTTTGGCTGTCTCCGATGTCGGAGTCGTGCCGTTTTTCTTGCCCTCGCGTGCTGCCGCTGCCGCATCGCGCTTGGCTTGTTGGGCTGCTTTGCGGTCTGCTACGAGTTTCTCGCGCGCCGCTTTGCGCTCGTCAAGTTTCTTTTGTCTTTCTGCCATGGCCGGATTTTCGTCCACCATATCTTCCTGCGCCTCTTTGGCCTCTTCTTCCTTGAGTTGCTTTTTGGTCAACTGGCTTCTCTTGGAGGCACGTGAAATAGCACGTACGACCTGGTCGCTGATGTCATAACGCTTGGCTGCGAAAAGCATTGTCATGTCCGACGTCTTGTCGAAAATAAAATCATATTTTTTAGCTTCGGCAATGTCTTGTACGGCATTGAAAACCTGGTCTTGTACCGGTTGGGTCAATACGGCCTTCTGGGTAACGAGATCGCCGTTGGGTCCGAATCTCTTTTGTTGAAAATCGAGCAACTCCGTTTCCTGGAATTTTATTTCCTCTTCGCGCTCTTCTATGAGTTCCTTGGTAAGCAGTACACGCTCTGTTTTGAGCGCGTCTTTGAGTTTGGAGATGTCGTTTTTCTTGACTTCAACTTCCTGTTTCCACTTTTGGGCTTTTTGTTCCAGTTGGTTTTTGGCTTCGATATAGTCCGGTACATTTTGGAGGATGTATTCCATATCGATGTATCCCACTTTGACGCCGCGGGATTGGGCATGAACCGCTACAGAAGCAGTTATCATGATAAGCAGAACCAGAAATTGTTTCCTCATAGCTTCCAGATTTTTAGAAAATACCGTGCCAAATATATCTAATTTAAAATTGCTGTCCAATAATAAAGTGCGTTTCCATACCGTTGGCTTTGGTCGCTCCGGTCAGTGGATCAAAGCCGTAACCAAAGTCGATACCGAGCAATCCAAACGCAGGCATAAAGATGCGCAAGCCCATTCCGGCCGAACGTTTCAATACAAACGGATTGTACTGGCTAAAATTATCATAGGCGGCACCCCCTTCGACGAATCCGAGGACAAAAATCGACGCTGCGGCTTTCATCGTGATCGGGTAGCGCAATTCGAGCGAGAATTTGTTGTAGATCGAACCGCCGTCAGCCGAAGACAGGGAATTGTTCGGATAACCGCGCAACTGGATGACCTCGCGGCCGTCCATCGCAAAGTTGGCCAATCCGTCACCGCCCAGATAGAACCGCTCAAACGGTACAAGTCCACGCGCTTTGTCGTAATAACCCAGATAGCCGAATTCGCCCAAAGAACGCATCACTAATTTACCATAAATTTTGGTATACCAATCGGCTTTGAACTTAATTTTATAGTATTCGAGCCAGTTGAAACGCTTTTGATCATATTTGGCCTGATCGAGTGTTGCCTGCTGGTAGGTATCGGCGCGATTGCCATTCGGGTCGATGTATTGGCCCGGCAAAATATCGCCCTGACCGTTGGCCTGCGGAATATTGACGCCTGATTTGTTGCGCAATTTATATTCTTCCTGGTATTTCAGCGCGTTGTAGTCAATGCCGTTGAACATCGAATACGGCAACGTGAATTTTCCGGAGATGCTGAATTCCGATCCGTAAGTTGGGAAAATCGGGTTAACCCCTTTGTTGTTGCGGCTGATCCCGATCGTATAGGCCAGGTTGCGCGCGGAGCCATCGCCGAACGTAAACAATCCGGTGTTGTAATTGTGCAGGTCGTAATATTGGAAACTCAAAGCGTGCGACAATACGAAATAATCATCGGGGACTTTCAAACGCTTGGCAATCCCAACCGATCCTGAAATGATGTTAAAACTGCGCGAACGGTCCACGCCCGTAGGGGCAAAGTAATACTGCTTGCTGTAAGCCAGTGAACTCGAGAACTGGATGGGTTTTTTACCGCCAAACCAAGGTTCGGAGAACGACACGCTGTAAGTCTGGAAGTACTGGCTGCCCTGAAGGCGCAACGAGACTTTTTGCCCGTCGCCCATTGGCAATGGCTTGTAGGCATCTTTGTTGAAAAGGTTGCGCATCGAGAAATTGTTGAACGACAAACCGAGTGTCCCGATGAATCCGCCGCCGCCGTAACCGCCCTGCAATTCGATTTGGCTCGAACCTTTTTCCACCAGATTGTATTCGATGTCCACCGTACCGGCGCCCGCGTCGACATTCTTGAATTTAGGTTCGATCGCTTCAGGGTCAAAAAATCCGAGCTGGCCAATTTCACGCACGGTGCGCACCAGGGTTTCCTTGCTGTATTTTTCACCCGGCTTGGTGCGAAGTTCGCGGTAGATGACCTTGTCGTTGGTCTTGTCATTGCCCACGACAGAGATTTTATTGAAATACGCGATCGGCCCTTCGATGATACGGATCTCGAAATCGATCGTATCGTTGTAAGTGCGCGTCTCTACGGCGTTGATGTTCGAGAACAGATAGCCGTTGTTCTGATAAAGGTTTGTGATGTCTTCGCCGTCCGGTTTGGTTTTGTCAGCAATGCGTTGTTCGAGCAAAACGCCATTGTAAACATCGCCTTTCTTGATGCCGAGTAAACGCCCCAATCCCTGGTCCGAATACACGGTGTTGCCGATGAACTTGATGTCGCCAAAATAATACTTCCGGCCTTCTTCCATATTGATCTGGATCGAGAGATCGTTGCGTTTGGCGTCGTACATGACCGTATCGGACAAGATCCGCGCATCGCGGTAGCCACTAGCCTTGTACTTGTTGACCACGCTTGTCAGGTCCTCTTTGTATTTGTCTTTGATGAACTTAGAGGTTTTAAAGAACCGGTACGGACGCTTTTCTTTGGTGTTTTTCATTGCGCGCCTCAGGTTCAGATCGGTAAACTGCTCGTTTCCAGTAAATTCGATATCGCGCACCTTGATCTTTCTGCCGCGGTCAACCTGAACGAGCATTTTGACATGGTTTTCGCCGCCGGTAGTATCCGCTGATGTGACAATGTTGACTTTGGTATTGTAAAAACCGTCTTTTTTGTATTTGTTTTCGACGTAATTCCGCGTGGTCGTGATCAGGTTTTCATTGACGATTTTTCCTTTTGTAAGGCCGGTGTCCTTGATCAAACCTTCGACTTTTCCTTTTTTGACGCCCGTGAATTTGACCTCGCTCAGTTTGGGGAGTTCGATAATGGCCAATTCGAGCCAGATGCTGTCACCGGCAATTTTGTTGATGTAAAAATCGATCTCGCTGAAAAGTCCGAGTTTACCCAGTTTTTTGATCGCGTTGCTGATCTCTTCGCCCGGAACGGTTACTTCCTGTCCTTTTTGAAGGCCGGCGAATGTAATGACGGTTTGTTCGTTGTAGCTGATTTTTCCTGTTACGTCGACATCGGCAAGAAAATAGGTTGTCCCTTGGTCAAATGCAACGCGGTCTTCCTGGGCGTGCAAAGGGGAGAGGATCCCGAAAAACAATATGGTAAGGACTAGGTTTATTCTATTTTGCAACACGAAGTTTTTATTTAATTTGTTCACTGGTTTTTCCAAATCTACGTTCCCGTTTTTGATAGCTTGCGATGGCGTCATACAAATGTTGTTCATTGAAATCAGGCCACAGCACATCGGTAAAATACAGCTCAGCGTAAGCAATCTGCCACAACAAAAAATTGCTGATGCGGCACTCCCCGCTGGTTCTTACCAACAAATCGACGTCCGGTAAATTTTGCGTGTAAAGATGCTGATTAATAACCGATTCGTCAATAGCGTCAATTGAAATTATATTATTTTTAACTTTAGAACACAAGTTTTTTACGACATTCGCAATTTCTTCACGAGAACCGTAGCTTAATGCTAAAGTTAAGGTCATTCTGGAGTTGTTTTTTGTCTTTTCGATAACATCCTCGAGTTCTGTGCGAACGCGTTGCGGGAGTTTGCCGAGGTTGCCGATGGCGTTCAGGCGGATGTTGTTTTTCCCGAGCGTCGGCAGTTCTTTTTTAAGCGATGATACTAAAAGTTTCATCAACGTGTCGACTTCAAGTTGCGGACGGTTCCAATTTTCAGTCGAAAATGCATATAAAGTCAGGTTCTCAATCCCGATGCGCGCACAATTCTCGACCGTTACGCGCACTGACCTGGTTCCGTTTTCATGCCCGAACGCCCGCAACATCCCCTTTTGTTTGGCCCATCGCCCGTTGCCGTCCATGATGATGGCCAGGTGTTTGGGTAAATTCTGCAAGTCGAGTGTGTCGAGTATATTCATATCATTCTGCGCAATAACACGGTTTATTCCCAAAGGTATACGTCAGCGTCAAACCGGTAAAAACATACCAGTCTTTGCTGTTGAGATTTCCAAACCGAAGCGGGGCGAGGTTGTCGTTGGTGGGATTGCTGCCGTCGATGTCGTCCGCAAGGGTAAAACGCGCACCAGATTCCACGGCCAACACCAAATGCGGCAGCAAACGTGCCTTAACGCCCAGTACCATTGGAATGGCAAGCGTTCCGTGCTTGGAATCCGATTTGGTTTCATTGCCGACGAAAAACAGTCCGTCGTAAAATGCATAACTCAGCCCTGAATACACAAACGGCGTGATCTTAGGGTCCGACTCGTGAAGATTGAAGTCAAAAAAATTGAACTCCAAACCTGCAGATGCTTCCGTGATGTCATTTTCAAATTGAAGATTGCGCAGTTTGCGTGCGGGTACTTTCGAATCGGCATCGTTTGCTGAAACCCGGCCGTGCATCAGCGAGAAACGCCACGAATGGCGCGGGCTCCTGTTCCATTTGTACAAAATCCCCGCCGCCGGATCCTTTGGGGAAATGTGCGAGTTGCCGCCTATTTCGCCTATGTAATTGGCCCCTCCCAAAAACACCCCGACCTCGTGGATCTGGGCTTTTGCGGTGGCAGCGCCGAACAGCAGGAACAGTAAACTCAAAAATCTATTCATCGATTTGAAAATAGCGTGCAAATATAATAATTATGAACCCAATCCGGTATCGGGATGGGGATTATTTCATTCTATCTGCGTTAATAAATACGGCATTTGGCCCAAAGGACAGCTAGCACAACGGCGCGTCCGGGCATTGTAGTATGAAGGGCGCTCAGAAATCGGTGTTAATTTCGTTTGTCTTCGCCCCAAAGCAATTTATGCCGAAGCGTTTTGAGGAAAGTTTCGCCCGGAATTTCAACCATGTTGATGTAAAATGGCGTTTTGCGGATGGTAAGTACAGACTCGTTCCGGATCGAGGCGATACGTGAATCCAGCGATACGAGGTATTGTTCTTCGCGACCCGAAACGCGTAGTTTGATCTCTGTCTGGTCCGGAATGACGAGCGGGCGCGCAGTAAGGTTGTGCGGGGCGATGGGCGTAACGACAAAACTGTTGGCATCGGGCGTTAAAATGGGGCCGCCGCAACTCATCGAATAACCTGTAGATCCGGTAGGCGTGGCGATGATGAGCCCATCGGCCCAATAGGAATTAAGGAACTCGCCGTTGAGGAAGGTTTCGATCGTGATCATAGAAGTAGTGTCCTTGCGACTCACGGTAATCTCATTCATGGCGAAATTCATCGCCGCGATCGATGGTATTTCCGGCTCACAATGCAAGCTCAGCAAGCTGCGTTTCGAAATGCCGTATTTTTTGTCGACCGCCGACCGCAGGAAAGCGGCAATGTTGTCCTTTTGGACCGATGCCAGAAAACCCAATCTACCGGCATTGACACCTAAAATAGGAATGCCTGATCCGCGTACGAGCGTCGCTGCGCGCAGGATGGTGCCATCACCACCGATCGAAATCATCATGTCGAAAGAACTGTCGAGCTCGTCGTGCGTCGAAAAGGTGCGGTACTCTTTTTTGATGAGTTGTTTGTCGTAGAGCATTTGCAGGAAGTGCTCCTCGATGACCATCTCGACGTTGTTTTGGTTGAAAAACACAAAAATATCCCGGATGATGGGCTCGGTGGAATTTTGGTAATATTGTCCGTAGATGGCGACTTTCATGAAAGGAATGGTTAAACCGTTTATTTATAACCTTCGGTCAACCGATTGTGCGATTAACCGATTCTACGTTAAATATTCAAATATTTATCGAGGTAATCCGAACGTTCCTTGAGGCTGTTGATGTAAGTATCTTCCTGGTGTTCGGAAATGATTTCATAATTGTACCGGCGAAACGTCTGGATGATTTCGTTCATCGCGCCAAGGCTGATTTTGACAGTGATCTGGACGGTGTCGGAATCGGCATCGGAAATGAAAAGTCCGAGTATTTTGCCGTTGTTGCTTTCAACGATTTGGGCGATCTGGCTCATCGAAAAATCGAGCACGCCCTTTTTGATCACGACAATGCCACCTTGTTCTTTTAGAAAGGGCGTTTCGTTGAAAAACCGAACCACATCTGCAATCTCGTAATACCCGACATAATTGTTGGACTCGTCGAGCACCGGGACGAGATTCGTATTGTATTTGGCGAAAACTTCGAGCACATCGAGCCAAACCATATTGGTACGCGCAAAAAAACTGTCGAATGTATAACGGTATTCCGATACGGTCTTGCCGGGATCGAATGTTTCGACATCTTCTGCAGAGAGGCTGCCGATGTAAATGCTCTCCTCGACAACAGGAAAATGCGAAAACCTCAGATCGGCAAAGAAATCCTGAACGTTGGCGATGGTTTCGCGGCTGTCGATAGGGCGTATATCGTTATTGAGGTAGTCTTTGAGCTCAGTCATCGGTGTGGAATGTTGTTGCAAAATAATCAAAAAAAGACCAAAGCGCCACAGGAACTTCGTATTTTTGTGTCAGTTTTCACATTTGACCCTTTTCCATGACCCAACTCAGCGTCAACATCAACAAACTGGCCACATTGCGCAATGCGCGCGGCGGCAACGTTCCCGATATTCTGAAAGCCGCCACCGATATCCAACGTTTTGGCGCGCACGGCATTACGATCCATCCGCGGCCGGATGAACGGCATATCCGGTACCAGGATGCGCGCGATTTGCGTCCGGTGGTTTATACGGAATTTAACATCGAAGGCAATCCGCAGCACAATTTTATCGATCTGGTGCTCGAAACAAGGCCGGAGCAGGTAACGCTTGTGCCCGATGCTATTGGCGCAATCACATCCAATGCAGGTTGGGACACGGTCAGGCATCGGGATTATCTTATCGATGTGGTTTCAGAATTCAGGCGCAACGGCATTCGCACGTCCATTTTTGTCGATCCGGACGTTCAGATGGTCGAAGGCGCGAAGGCTACCGGCACGGATCGCATTGAATTGTATACCGAAAGTTTTGCGCATCAATACGCCCTTGGCAATAAAGCGGGCATCAATCCTTATGTTGCTGCGGCGGAAAAAGCCAATGAACTCGGGCTTGGCATAAACGCCGGGCACGATTTGAGTTTGGACAATATTGCGTTTTTCAAGCAGCATATTCCCGGTTTGCTTGAGGTTTCCATTGGCCATGCGTTGATTGCCGAGTCGATTTACCTTGGGTTGGAGAATGTTGTAAATATGTATTTGAGTAAGTTGAAGTAGGGATTCCGAACTCGTTTCGGAATCTATTAAGAACCGCTAAACCCAGATTCTGAAACAAGTTCAGAATCCCCACCATGATCCTACACTCCAAAATAGAAGGCCACGGCCAACCCCTGCTGATCCTGCACGGCTTCCTCGGCATGTCCGACAACTGGAAAACACTCGCCACGCAATATGCAAACGAAGGTTTCCAAACCCATGCGCTCGATTTGCGCAATCACGGCCGCAGTTTTCACTCAAACGAATTTACCTACGCGGCGATGGTTCAGGATATTGTTGATTATTGTCGCAAATACCAACTCAGTAACATCGATCTGATCGGACACTCGATGGGGGGAAAGGTCGGGATGTTCCTGGCCATTGCCCATCCTGAAATATTGCGGAAACTGGTCGTGGCCGACATCGCCCCGCGATACTATGAGCCGCATCACCGGGATATCATGACCGCATTGTCCGCGGTAGATTTCAGCCAAAAGCCTTCGCGTTCCGGGGTTGAGGACATCTTGAAACCGTACATCCCCGATTTTGGCACGCGCCAATTTTTGATGAAAAATTTGTATTGGGTATCGGACGGGCAGCTTGGTTTTCGGTTCAACTTACCGGTGTTCCGTCGCGAAATAGAGAACATCGGTCAGGCTTTGCCGGCGCAAGCACGGTTCGACAAACCCACCTTGTTCCTGCGTGGCGACCGTTCGGGCTATATCGCAAAGCAGGACGAAATCGAGATCGGCCATCATTTTCCGAATGCTAAAATAGAAACGATTTCCAAGGCAGGTCATTGGTTGCATGCAGAGAATCCGCGCGAATTTTTCGAAAAGACAATCGCATTCCTCAATAAATAAAAAAAAACCTTTAAATGAAGGATTGTTATCCCTGAAGTAGCTGTGGTTTAGTTTTTCACCAATTTGATCGTCTGGATATCTCCGTTTGCGGTTACCGCGCTGATTAGATAAATGCCTGCTTCATATGCCGAAAGATCGAGCAAGGCATCAGTTCCTGCAACAAAGGCGTGCGATGAAACGGCTTTCCCGGAAATGTCGTACACTGTCGCCGACTGCAGCCAATCGCCCGAAATACGAAACACGCCCGAAGTTGGGTTCGGAATGGCAGCCAACGCGCTTTGTTGAATAAAAGTGTCTGCCTTGAGCAACCGGTTCATCGGGTCGGTCATCCTGAAAAAATGTTTGGGACCACCCATGTCGTCAAGATAGGTGCCTACGCAGAAACCTACGCTCCCGCTCGCAAACTTGACAAGTTCCGGAAAAACGGGTTCGGAATCTGAGTCGTCAAGATTGATCCAGGTCACGCCTCCATCTACAGAATAAGAAGAGCCGCGGCCTGTTTGCTCCAAAGTTTCTCCTGTAGCAAAATAGGAATTGGCTGTACCGGTTACATGTGTCAGCGTAAAATTGCGCAAGCCTGCAGGAAATTCCTGCGTCCATGTCTGGCCGCTGTTGGTGGTACGCCACAAATTAAATTCATTTGACACCAATAAGCCTTCGTCCGCATTTTTAAACGCATACTCCCCCGACTGGATCGCCGATCCAAAATCCTGCAACGGGGTCTGATACGCCTGCCAGAACAGGCCATTGTTCAAATTTGACGCGTCGGTGTGAAACAAGCGTCCGCCATTGGTTCCAAACCAAAAGCGATTGCTCACCTGGTCAAAATTGCGCGAATAGGAATATTCACCCGGCAAGATCGCGGGAAGGTTTGCTTCTGGAAGCAGCGTCCAGTTTGCGCCGCCGTCGGCTGTAGTATAAATTTGGAATACGCCATCGATCGGGTCGCATACTGTGATTCCGTTATCGACGTTCCAGAAATGCACAAAACTTGGTGCGCGGTCACCGGTCCAATTCTGGCCCAGTTGCTGCGTCCAGGTCTGCCCGCCATCATTGGTCATCCAAATGCCGTTGACCGCTTCGCCGGTTCCTGAAAAAACGGCCAGGTAAGCGCGTGTTTCAGACACGGCGTGCAACGATTCGATGCTAATGTAATCATTCCCAATGTCAATCACGCCATCTTGCCAGGTGACGCCGCCGTCGGTAGAGCGGCTCCACTTCGGTTCCTGCGGGTAATTGCCCTGGCCGCATACCCAGATTACGTCTTCATCTATAATCGAAATGTCGCTGACATAAATTTCCGCATTGCTGAAAGGCGCAACTTCTGTCCAGAAATCTTGCGCGGATGTAGCAAATGGTAACAATAAAAGTAAAAGTTTTTTCATAAGCTAAAATATTGGGTTTTAAAGATATAAATTTTCATAAATAAAATTTACAATTTTTCGCGCGGCCCATGTATTTTTGACGGCAAGCATGTTACGATTTGAGGATAAATTTTTTAACTTTGGAACAAAACAAAAAATGGGCATTCTCATTCGGATACTGCTTACCGCACTGATCGTAATGGCGATCGCTTACCTGATGCCAGGTGTTACCGTAGACGGGTTTTTTACATCCGTTATCGTGGCGATCGTACTTGGATTACTCAACATTTTCATCAAGCCGCTGCTCATTTTGTTCACGTTGCCGGTAACCATCGTAACGTTCGGTTTGTTTTTGCTCGTGATCAATGCGGTCATCATCATGCTTTGCACTGAAATCGTCACCGGATTCGAAGTGCGTTCGTTCTGGACGGCATTGCTTTTCAGCGTCGTATTGTCCATGCTGCAATCGGTAATCTTTTCTGTTTCAGGGCAAAAAGAGTGAATTTCAAACCTTCTTTACATTAGGTTAAAAACTTGGTTGGGTGGCAAAAAAAGTATAATTTTGCGACCCAATTTTAGTATGTAAAAACATGAATATCACAAGAAAGAATACCGATGCGCTCAACGCCGTGGTCACCGTAGAAGTTGCCAAGGCCGACTACGCCCCGCAAGTCGAAAAAGTATTGAAGAACTATTCAAAGAACGCCTCGGTGCCGGGATTCCGCAAAGGTGCCGTGCCGATGAGCCTGATCCAGAAACAATATGGAAAGGCGGTATTGCTCGAAGAAGTCAACAAGGTTTTACAGGAAAATCTGAACAAATATCTGCAGGAGGAAAAACTCGAAATACTTGGGAATCCACTGCCAAAATTCGACGAAAGCTTCAACTGGGACAGCGACGATTTCAAATTTGAATTCGAACTGGGCATGGCGCCGTCGTTTGAGGTGGACCTGAACAGCGTCAAAGACCTCACGCGCTACAAAGTTTTCGCCGATGACAAAATGCTCGATGACCAGGTATTGCGCATCCGCAAGCAGTACGGAAAGATGAACGCCAAAGACGCTGTAGAAGCGGGCGATGACATTTCCGGCACATTCCTCAATGAAGAAAAAGGCATCGAAAGCCCGGCGCGTATTTCGCTCGATATTTTCAGCAATAAAACTGAGGCCGACAAATTCCTTGGCAAAAAGGCAGGCGATGTCGTTACGCTCAACACCAAAGGACTTTTCGACGACGATCACAAACTGATGGAGTACCTCAAACTCGGACACGACCAGGTGCACGGCCTGGACATCAACGTCGATTTCAAAATCGATGAGATCACGCAAACCGAGCCGGCTGAACTCAATCAGGAATTGTTCGACAAATTGTTCGGCCCCGGCAATGTAGGTTCTGTCGAGGAGATCAAAGCCAAAATCAAAGAGGACGCCGAGCGCCAATTCGCGCAACAGGCGGACCAGAAGTTCCTCAACGACGTAACGGAGTCGCTTTTGCAGAACACTTCATTTGACCTTCCTTCACAATTCCTCAAAAAATGGATCCAGACCGTCGGTGAAAACCCACTGACGCCGGAGCAGGCAGAGCAGGAATACGCGCGTTCGGAAAACGGTTTGCGTTACCAGCTCATCGAAGGCAAAATCATGAACCAGAATAATCTGCAAATCACTTTTGACGATTTAAAGGATTACACCGCACAAATGATCCGCAAGCAAATGGCGCAATTCGGGCAAACCAACCCAACAGACGCCGATGTAGATGGCATCGTAGCGCGCGTGTTGCAAAACCAGGATGAGGTCAAACGCTTGTCGGAGCAGGTCATGAGCGAGAAAATGCTTAACCTTTTCAAAGAAAAAGTCAAGGCTGCAACAAAGGAAGTTTCTTACGAAGATTTCATCGCAGTGTCTTACGGTCACTGATTTAGAAAATAAATTAGTATATTTACGGCGTCAATTCATTTTGACGCCGTTCCTGATTTTACCAACCTTATCAACACCACCTTAAAAGCCATGAACTACGGTAAAGAATTTAAGAAATTTGCTACAAAACACCAGGGTGTGAATGCCATGTACTACGACAAGATCGTAGGGGCAATGACGCCAACGGGAATGACACCATACATCATCGAGGAGCGCCAGCTCAATGTTTCGCAGCTCGACGTTTTTTCGCGTCTGATGATGGACCGCATTATTTTCATGGGTACCGGCATCGATGACCAGATCGCCAATATCGTACAGGCGCAGCTTCTGTTCCTCGAAAGTGCCGATTCGTCGAAGGATATCCAAATTTACATCAACTCACCGGGCGGGAGCGTTTACGCCGGCCTTGGCATTTACGATACGATGCAGTACATCAAGCCCGATGTAGCAACCATCTGTACCGGAATGGCGGCCTCTATGGGCGCGGTTTTGCTGTGCGCCGGAGCAGACGGCAAAAGATCTGCATTGCCACATTCGCGTGTGATGATCCACCAGCCGTCCGGCGGGGCGCAGGGCGTGGCCACCGATATGGAAATCAATTTGCGCGAAATGCTCAAGCTAAAAGAAGAATTGTATAGAATTATCGCCCAACATTCGGGTCAGTCGTATGACCGCGTCCACAAAGACAGCGAACGCGATTACTGGATGAAGGCCGATGAAGCCAAAGAATACGGCATGATCGACGAGGTACTCAGAAGAAGCTGAGCCCAAACGTCCCTGACCTATTTTTAAGCACGACTTTAGAACCTAAAAATAAAATATGGCTAAAGAAATTTTGGATTGTTCGTTTTGTGGCCGTAAAAAGCCGGAAACCAATCTGCTGATTGCCGGAATCAATGCGCACATTTGTGATAAATGCATTGAACAGGCGCACGGAATTGTCCTCGAGGAGCTCAAAACCAACGGGAATTCCAAACTGGTTGCCGATCTCATCCTCAAAAAACCCAAAGAGATCAGGGCTTTCCTCGATCAATATGTGATCGGGCAGGACCAGACCAAAAAAGTAATGTCGGTGGCCGTTTACAACCATTATAAACGCCTGATGCAGCAGCAAATGGGCGATGATGTTGAAATTGAAAAAAGCAACATCATCATGGTAGGGCAAACCGGAACCGGAAAAACGCTTGTGGCTAAAACCATCGCCAAAATGCTCGACGTACCGCTTGCCATTGTAGATGCAACGGTTTTGACCGAGGCAGGATACGTCGGGGAGGACGTCGAGAGCATCCTCACGCGCTTGCTTCAGGCAGCCGATTACGATGTGACCAAGGCGGAGCGCGGCATCGTTTTCATCGACGAAATCGACAAAATAGCGCGCAAGAGCGACAATCCTTCAATTACGCGGGATGTCTCGGGCGAAGGTGTGCAACAGGCGCTTTTGAAACTGCTCGAAGGAACCGTTGTGAACGTTCCGCCAAAAGGAGGCCGCAAACACCCGGACCAAAAATTTGTCGAGGTCAACACCAAAGACATTTTGTTCATCGCAGGCGGCGCATTCGACGGCATCGAGCGCATCATTTCAAAACGCATGAACCGTCAGGCAGTAGGCTACAGCACGTCTAAAAATTCGGACAACCTCGATAAAGACAATTTGCTGCAGTATATCATCCCGAAGGATATCAAGGATTTTGGTTTGATCCCGGAAATCATCGGACGTTTGCCTGTCCTGACCCACATGGATCCGCTGGACCGCGAGACTTTGCGTGCGATTTTGACTGAACCGAAAAACGCGTTGATCAAACAATACCAAAAATTGTTTGCCATGGACGACGTCGAGTTCAACATTACAGAGGAAGCACTTGACTTTATCGTCGACAAGGCGCTCGAATACAAACTTGGCGCGCGCGGTTTGCGTTCGCTTTGCGAGGCGATCCTGACCGACGCCATGTACGATTTGCCGGGCACGGACGAAAAGAACCTCCACATCGACAAAACCTACGCGACCGACGCACTGACCAAAAATTTGCTCAAACGCCTCGAAATCGCGTCCTGATTTACATTACAAAGCAAAGCCCCGCAATAAACGGGGCTTTTTTTGTGAACCTTAATCGGTTTTTGGTGCGTCGTTAAGCGACATCTGCAGCGGTCGGAGCGGGTTTTTCGCAAATCCCGCGTGCGCCGCACTTCATTCTGTGCGGACCGCAAGAAGCCAATACCACCAGCACCACCAATAAAAATAATTTTTTCCTCATTTGGCCAATTCCTGTAGGGTTTTTAATTGTTCCAGGTAGTCGCGCTGGTTGGACAGCCTGGGAATTTTATGTTGTCCGCCGAGTTTGTCGTGCTCTTTAAGCCAGTCGTAAAACAAATTCGGACGCGCGATGTTGAGCACTAACGGATTAAGCGTCATATTATTGTATCGCTTGGCTTCATAATCGGAGTTTAACGTTTGCAGTATGTCGTCGAGCGTTTTGCGAAAATATTCCGGATCCTGCGGATTGTTCTTGAATTCGATCATCCATTCGTGTGCCCCTTTTTCTTTGCCCTTCATGAACACAGGCGCCACGGTGTAATCGACCACTTCGGTTTGGGTGATCTGGCATGCCCTGGCGATGGCCATATCGGTATTTTCGACCATGAGTTCTTCACCAAATACGTTGATATGGTGTTTGGTGCGCCCGGTCACGCGGATGCGGTGCGGACTCAACGAAGTGAATCGCACTGTATCGCCAATCATGTAGCGCCACAGTCCGCCATTGGTCGTGATCACAATCGCGTAATTTTTATGCAGCTCAACGGCCGACAACGGAATGGCCTTTTGTGCTGGCGTTCCAAAGAGGTCCATCGGGATGAATTCGTAAAAAATACCGTAATCGAGCATCAGCAGCAAATCGTTCGAATGGTTCAAATCCTGGATCGCAAAAAAACCTTCGGATGCATTGTAGATTTCGTAATATTTAAATTCCTTTTTAGGAACTATTTTCTGGTATTGTTCCCGATACGGATCAAAAGAAACCCCGCCGTGGAAATACACTTCCAGATTCGGCCAGATTTCAAGCAGATTGTCCTTTCCGGTTTCGGCCAGCACGCGGTTCATCAGCACGAGCATCCAGGACGGCACGCCCGCAAAACTCGTCACATTTTCATTGACGGTCTGGTTGATGATGGCCGCGAGTTTGGATTCCCATTCGCTCATCAGCGAAACTTTGCTCGACGGCGTGGAACTGAATTCTGCCCACATCGGCATGTTTTCGATCAAGATGGCCGACAGGTCGCCAAAATAAGTGTTGTTGTCTTCGTAAATCTGAGATGATCCGCCCAGGCGTAAACTCTTGCCGATGAACATTTCAGAATTTTCATTGTTGTTCAGATACAAACACAATAAATCTTTACTGCCCTTGTAATGGCAATCCTCGAGCGCCTCACCGCTGACCGGGATGTACTTGCTTTTGGCGTTTGTCGTGCCGCTTGATTTGGCAAACCACTTAATCGGCGTATGCCAAAACAGGTTTTGTTCACCTTTGCGCGTACGCTCGATCATCGGCTCCAGGTCTTCATAACCTGAAATCGGGACGCGTTCGGAAAAAGTAGCATAGGATTTTACCGAAGCAAAATCGTAATGCTTGCCCATGGCGGTCTGTTCGTTGTCGCGAATCAGGTTCAGCAGCAACTCTTCCTGAACTTCATGCGGGTATTTGAGGAACAATTCAATCTGGTGGATGCGCTGTTTAAGCACCCAGGAAGCGATGGAATTGATGATCGGGAACGGCATAGATTGTCTGGATTTTGGTATTGCGGTTGGCCATTCAAACCACAAATAGTACCTTTACAACTTTCCCAAAAATAGCAAAAAAATCGCATCAACCGGGCAATGCAACCCACAAATCGCAATTACGTATGCAATACCATGGAACGCTTACCAAAATGGAAACTGAACTCAGTGACCCGATCCAATATTACCTCATATTCGAAACGGGTTTTGTAAATGTTAACCAACTCATCGGCAAGCCACTCGCAATCCGGTTTGAAGGATACCAATGCCTGAACTGCAGCAAGCGCAAAAAAGTGTTCCGACAAGGATTTTGCTATGATTGTTTCAACACCAGTCCTGCCGTTGGCGATTGGATCATGCGTCCGGAGCTCAGCACGGCGCACCTTGGGATTGCTGACCGCGATCTCGACTATGAATCGCGCGTGCAATTGCAACCGCATGTAGTCTATCTGGCTTTGTCCGGCGATGTCAAAGTGGGCGTTACGCGCAAAACCCAGGTGCCGACGCGTTGGATCGATCAAGGCGCCTGCCAGGCGGTTTCAGTTGTTGAGGTTCCCAATCGGTATCTGGCAGGGATTACGGAAGTGGCGCTCAAATCGCATTTTACCGATAAGACCAACTGGCGCAAAATGCTGCAGAATGAAGTACTCGATCTCGACCTTTTGCTCGAAAAGGCGCGCGTCTACGATTGGCTGCCGGACGAGGTCAAGCCGTTCTTCAATCCTGATCTGGATGAGCATTACGTGCTGAATTACCCGGTATCACAGCGTCCGGGGAAAGTTACCGGACTCAATCTGGACAAAACCCCTGATTACAGCGGCAAGCTCATCGGCATTCAGGGCCAGTACCTTTTATTTGAAGACGGCACCGTATTTAATGTGCGCAGTTTTGAAGGCTATGTCGTAAGCATTTCCATTCTATAAAAAAAGCCCGATGACCGGGCGTTTTCAACTTATTCCTGTTGTTTTTTCTTTTTTCCGAACAACCCTTCAAGCACCTGTCCGGCCGCCTGTTTGACGTTGTCGTTCTTGGTAGGCGTTTGTGTTTTGGTCGAATCTTTTTTGCCGCCGCCGCTTAAAATGTTGCCGAGCGCATTGGTCCCCTGATTCAACAGTTTGTCTTTTTGCTGTTTGACGAGCTGGGCGGTGAGATTGGTTACGGCCTGTTTCATATCTGTAGAAACTTTCGGATTCTTAAAATCGCCGCTTACCACGGCGCTTACCGGAATGTTTTCAAGTTGTTTGGCTTCGGCCGGTGTCAGCTTTGCGATCAGTTTGTTGGCCTCGGCGCCGAGGTATTTGGCCGGCACGTCGAATTTAAGGTTGTAATTCATCGACTGGTCAAACCCATGCGAGCCGCCCACGCTGACTTTGATGTCCTGGTATTTAAGATCAAACGGTTTTACATTGACTTTACCGTCTTTAAACGTCAGCGCGGCTTTGAGATCGTTGAGGTTGAGTTTTTGCAAATCGATAAAGCCCACGCTTTGGTCAAGCTTGGTCAGCAAAGGTGAGGTTTTTTCGTTGACGGTCGTCGACAACAATTGTCCGATCAAATCGCCTGAAACCGACTTCAGGTCCGGCGTCATTTCTTTAGCGTCCAGATTTCCGGATACTTTTACGGTCGAATTGAGTTTTCCGTTGACCACACCTGCAATCGGGGCAATGTTTTTCATCATTTCCAGCTTGGTAAACGTTTCCTTGATGTCAACGGCGTTGAGTTTGAGGTTCATGTTGAAGCTGGGTACTTTTTCCTTGGTCGACACCGATCCGTCCATCCCGATACTACCGCCAAAAATCGACGTTTTGACATTTTCGAGCGTCGCCTTCTGGTCTCTGATGATCACCTTACCCCATACATCCTGCAACACGAGATTATCGTAAAGTACCTTATTTGCCCTGGCATTGAGCGTGCAGTTAAGGAATGCCGGAATTTTGACCGCATCCTTATTTTGCGTTTTCTGTTCAGCTTCAGGCGCGGCGTCGGTCATAAAATCCGATACGGCAAATTGGTTCGATTGCAGGTTGAAATTGCCTTTCAACTCCTGGTTTTTGAGCATGAAGCCGTAAAAATTCTCGAGTGTTCCGTTGAGTTTCAGGTCTGTTTTGCCTGTCGTTGCGTCAAGTTGCTTGAGGTCGATCCTGGTATTGGTAAAATCCACGATGGCTTTGTTGATGTTGATCGCCTTGTTCTGGTCATCGACATACTTAAAGCCGGTCAGCGTCAGGTTGCCCGCATTTTGCATGTTCTGGTATTGGCTCGTCTCAACCGATTTCATGTCGAATTTCGTGTCGATATCGGCGGTCAAAATCCCCGAAAGTGGTTTGTCGAGTTTGATCGGATATGCTTTCGACAAATTGCCAAGATTGATCGTGCCTTTCAAATCGGCATCCACGAGCGCATTCTCACTCACATTGCGGATATTGGCCTTGGCGTTGAACACATCCTGGTCGATGCGGAACGAGAGCTTGTCCAGATTGACATACGTATCATTGAGATGGCCCGTTTCGTTGATGATTTTGGTATCGATCACGATACTTTCGACCGATTTAGGCAAGTCCGGATACTTGAACGATGCGTTGTTCGATGCAATGGCAATGTTGAATTTCGGAACGGTGGTGTCAGAGAAAAGGCCTTTGGCATATCCGTTGACCGTGAAATCGCCCGTGGTTTTCACCTTGTCGAGACTGCCGGCATACGCCCCCGGAATCAAACCGAGGAAGTTCTGGAAACTCGACGTGGGCGTTTTAAAAGTCAGATCGTATTGCTGGCCGTTATCCAAAAGTTGGATAAAACCGTCGAATTCGAGCGGCAACTGATTGATCAGCGCCTTGTTCTGCTTGAACTCATACTTGCTTTTTTCAAGATCGATGCCCAGAACGGCGTCCAATGTGAGGGCCAGGCCATTCATGTAATTGACCTTGTCCATATCGAGCGATACCTTTGCCGTAGACCGGGTGTTCAGGTCCAGTTTGGAAGCCGTGAAATCGCCCGTGCCCGAGTGGTTCAGGCTATCGATGACCATTTTGATCTTCGAGCGCTCGTCGTAATACTTAAAGTGCAGGTTCTCAAATTTGTATTCCTGGATTTTGAGCGACAACGGGTCGCCTTTGCCATCCGATGGTTTGTCGTCCTTGAGTGCAATGTCGAAGTTGCCCAGGCCGTCTTTGTTGAATAAAATGTTGATTCTTGCATTTTTGGACGTGAATGCTTCGATATTCATCGGTTCGTCTTTTCCTTTGAACAATTCCCTGACCGACATCCTGAGCGTAATTTCGCCCATCGATACCAACGTGTCGCCTTCAAATGGCGCTTTGTTGAGAATGAGCAGTTTTTCAACGTTGACGCTGGCTTGCGGGAAACTGCGCAACAGGCTCAGATCGGCGTCGGCAAACGATACTTTGGCGTCTACTTTTTCGTTGATCGCCTCGGCAATTTTGGCTTTGATCGCATCTTCGAACAAAAATGGGATGGCTACCACCGCGGCGATCAGCAACAACAAGATAACGCCGGTAATTTTCAGGATTTTCTTGACCATGACATGGGGTTTGGTTACGCATGCAAAAATAGCGCAAATTTTAACAGATTCAAAAATAACGACAAAGTGCGCCCGCTACCAATAACGAACGCGCTTTTTATCAAAATTTTAGCAGCATCCAAGCTGTCTTTTCCGCGCCCGGTTACCGGATATCGATCGAAAACGGCAGCGCTGCACGAATGCCTTGTTGCGCCATCACATTGCGGATCTGTTCGACCGTGCGGTAATTTTCTTCGCCCAATTCCTCGCGCAGCAACGCCTCACGGCTTTTCACAAACGGCAACCCGATTCCGGAAAGCCAATCGCGGAAACTTTTTTCATATTCGGGGAAATCCTCGGTGGCAAAATCGCGCACTTTGGCGAGTTTGGCGGCATGGGCAATGGCATCGTCCAATCCGCCGATCTCGTCTATGAGGCCGATTTTAAGCGCTTCGGTCCCAGACCAAACCCGGCCCTGCGCAATCGAATCGACGGCTGCGGGAGCCATTTTACGCCCTTGGGAAACGCGCGACACAAAGGTGCTGTAAATGCGTTCTACGCTTTCCTGGGTAATTTTTTTGAAGCCCTCGTCCATGGGTTGGAACACCGAATAACCTGCTGAATTGGCGTGGGTCGACACTTGTTCGCTGTGAACGCCGATGCGCTGCGCCAATGCCGTAAAATTGGGCAGCATGCCGAATACGCCGATCGAGCCCGTGATGGTATTGGCCTCGGCGAAAATACGGTTGCCGTTGCACGCTATGTAATATCCGCCCGATGCCGCAAGATTGCCCATCGAGACCACTACGGGTTTTACTTTTTTGGTCAGCTCGACCTCACGCCAGATCAAATCGGACGTAAGCGCATTGCCGCCCGGTGAATCTACGCGAAGTACGATCGCCTTGACCGCACTGTCCTTGCGCGCCTGTTGCAAAGAACGTCGGATTGACCCTTCGCCAATGGTGTTGACATCACCCTCGCCGCTGGTGATTTCGCCCTGGGCATAAATCAGCGCAATTTTGTCTGTGGCAAGGTAATCACTGGCAGTGCGCGCGATATTTTCGGCGTAATCGCGTATGCTGACCTTATTGTATTTTTCGTCCGGATCCACGCCGAGCCGCTTGCGGATGTCGTTGTGGTATACGTCCTCATACGCGATCTGGTCTACGAGTTTTTCGCTCCTGGCCATTTCCGGGGTGCGGGCGAGCAGGCCGTCGGCTATTTCGTTGAGCCGTTGCACCGATATGTTGCGGCTTTGCGCAATGTCCCGGACAGTCGCATCCCAGACCGATGCGAGCAATGCCGAAATTTGTTCGCGGTTGGCCTCGCTCATTTTGTTGTCCAGGAACGGCTCAACGGCACTTTTGTATTTTCCGTGTCGGATGACCTCGACTTTGATGCCTGATTTTTCCTGTAGATCTTTGAAAAACAGCAGCTCGGACGACAATCCTTTAAAGTCGAGTTCGCCCACGGGGTTCAGATAGACCGCATCGGCCACCGAATTGAGATAGTATTCTTTCTGGGTGTAATAGTTGGCATAGGCCAGCACAAATTTTCCCGATTGGCGAAAGTCTGCGAGTGCATCGCGAACGGCCTTGCTTTGCGCCATGCCGAGTTGCGACTGGTTGTTCAAAATCGAGATGCCTTTGATGTTCGCATCGGTTTTCGCCGCGTCGATCGCGCGCAACACGTCCACCACACCATCGTGGTTTTCCTCAAAATAGTCAATGTCTTTGTAGGCTGTCTTGCCGCCGTAATCGGTGGTGATGCGCGAAAGGTCCAGTTCGATGACCGAATTGTTGCGCACCGTGACCGAATCGGATCCGCTTCCGGCGATCGCCACAATAAAAAGCAGTACAAAAAATCCCATTACTGAAAAAATAAAAAGCCCCACGAGCGTGGCCAGGACATTGGATAAAAATCGCATAAGACAAAATGTTTAAGGCGCTGAGCATTCATCGGCGCGCCCCGACAAATATACTTCTATTCCAAAACTGTTTTAGTTAATTTGCCCTTAATATGAGCCCGTACCCGTTCATTTTGTCGGCGCACGGCATAGTCCCCCGAAATTTTTTGTGCCGCAAAGCCAATTCGCAGTCAGCCACGAACGGCGTTTGGCAAGCGTGGCCAAAACAAAGGGCTTAAATCAAAAAGCGCCGATCGGGAAGATTTGGCGCTTTTCAAATTTTATTTTACCGACGAATGCCGGGCGTGCGTGTCATACCAACCCGGAATCCCGAAGAGGCGGTTGGTCGCTTTTGAAAAAAGGCGTCCCAGCAGGAATTTAGTGAATTTGCCATCGTCGCCGAGGTATTTGTATCCGTTAAAAATTTCTTTGTAACGTTTTAAGGATTGGTCAAGCGATTTCCAGTCGGATTTATTCAGATCGGTGCCGAACAACCCCGATGAACCCTTCGAGAAGCGATACCCAAGATAGTTTCCTTCAGTAGTGTTTTTGGGTTCTTTTTGATCCGTGACTTTGATCTGGTTGACGGTTTGGAATGCGTCGTAGCCCAGCTCGGTGAAGATACGGAACTCTTCCGATAATTTGTCAAACGAGATCTTTTCAGATTCGATCGAAATATAAGCAGGACGCTCGGTAAATCCGCGCAAGGCCTTAAGGCAGATCACGTCCATTCCTTCAATGTCGATCTTGAGGTAATACGGCATCCCGTACTGGCGGATGCAGGCTGCAAAATCGATAATGGCGACCTCGATGATTTCGCTGTCAGAGCCCAATTTTGTATTTCGCTCGGCCCAGTCATCCACGACCGTTCCCCAAACGCTGGATTTTTTGTTTTTGAAAAACCGGATCTTGCCGTCGGAACTTTGATGCTTTTCGAGGTCGACGATCGCACCTTCCACAATGTGCAGCTGGCCTGTTTTGAGTTGTTCTGAAAAGCGTTTGCGGCACAATTCCGCTAAATCCGGGTCGGCTTCAAAGGACACGACACGAAATCCTTTTTTCAAATAATAGTCTGTGTCTTCTCCTTTGTGCATTCCGACGTCAAAGACTAATTTCATAGATTCATCCATAGTTTGTTTGTTAATAGCTTGCTGTGTTGCGGCTGGGTTCGGTTTAAGAACCGGAAAACAAACTTAGGCAAATAAATCGCGGCAAACAGCATTGTCGCGGCTTTTTTAAATTTCAAATTTCCGGAAGCGCCTGTCCGGTTGGGTTTTGTCTTTCCAATGTTGTTGGAGTTTTGCAGCAATTTATAATACAACGCCGATGCAAAATTTGTCAGAGGCAAAAGGGTTCAGGAATGTGCCAATTGTACCAGCAGTCGTAACGCAATCCCGTGAAATGGAGTGTGCCGATAGTTTTACGAAGAAAAAATAAAACATATTCCGGTCATCGCGGCCATCACATTGGCTAAGAAGCGCCTGTAAAAAGGTTGGCGTAAAGCGGTGATCGTGCCCTGAACAAGTTATCAACAAGCCCCGATAATTATACAACTATTGTAAAATTGTTTTAGTTAATTTGCCCTTGATATGAATCAGTACCAAGTCATTTTGTCGATTGGCAGCAACGAAGGGGACCGGTTGCGCAACATCCGGTTGGCGCTGGCGGCGATTCACGAACGGGCCGGTACGGTCGTCAAGGTTTCGCGTTTGTATGAAACCCCGGCATGGGGCTTTGACGGCGAACCATTTTACAATTGCGCGCTTTTGTTGCATACAACGCGACCGCCGCACCAAATCCTTGAGAAAATCCTCGAAATCGAACAAAGTTTCGGGCGTGTCAGGGTCCCGGCGGAAGGCTATCAGCCGCGTGTGATCGATGTGGATATCATAGCGTTTGACCAGGCAGTGATCCAAACGCAGCAGCTTCAGGTGCCGCATCCGCAAATGCAAAACAGACTTTTTGTGCTGTTGCCGATGCGCGATCTGAACCTCGATTGGCGCCATCCGGTGCTGCAAAAATACGTGCCGGAATTGATCCGGGCCACGACAGACGCAAGTGCGTGTAAATTGATCGGCAAGCTCGACGCGCCATTGGACGAAATCGCGCTCGAACATTTTAATTATATTGCAATCGAAGGCAACATCGGGGCGGGGAAGACCACGCTGACCAATAAGATTGCCGAGGATTTCAATGCCAAGACCGTACTCGAACGTTTTGCCGACAATCCGTTTTTGCCAAAGTTTTATGAAGACCAAAGCCGGTATGCGTTTCCGCTTGAAATGTCTTTTCTGGCCGACCGGTACCAGCAAATTGCCGATGATCTCGCGCAATTTGATCTGTTCAAGGATTTTATTGTCGCCGATTACCATATTTTCAAATCGCTCATCTTTGCTAAAATCACCCTTACCGAAGACGAGTACCGGTTGTACCGTAAGTTGTTCGAGATCATTTACCGCGAAATGCCCAAGCCGGATTTGTACGTTTATCTGTATCAGAATACCGATCGATTGCTGGCTAATATCAAGCAGCGGGGACGCAGTTATGAGCAGGAGATTCCGGCCGATTACCTCGATAAGATCAACCGCGGATACCTCGATTACATCAAATCACAACCGGATTTGAACGTATTGGTCATTGATGTGTCGGATCGCGATTTTGTAAAAAATCAGGAAGATTATGTGTTTGTTTTGCGGCAGATCCAACAAAAAATCAGATGATCAGCGCCTTAGTTTTTGAAATAAATCCCAAATGACAATTCCTGCGCTGACTGAAATGTTGAGCGAATGTTTGGACCCCAGTTGCGGTATTTCGATGCTTCCGTCGCACAAAGCCACTGCCTGCTGGTTCACGCCAAAAACTTCATTGCCAAATACAAGCGCGTATCTTTGATTCTTTTCGGGCGAAAAGTCGTTGAGCAGCGTGGCGTTTTCAACTTGTTCAACGGCCAGCACCGATACGTGTTCAGCTTGTAATCGGGCAATTACAGCAAGGACATCAGCGTGGTGTTCCCATTCGACAGTTTCCGTTGCGCCAAGCGCGGTTTTGTGGATTTCTTTGTTTGGCGGGGTGGCCGTAATGCCGCACAAATAGATCTTTTCGATTAAAAAGGCGTCGGCGGTACGAAATACAGACCCGATGTTGTGCAGGCTTCGGATATCGTCCAATACCAGAATGATCGGTGTTTTATCGGCGCTTTTAAAATCCTGCACCGTTTTGCGCCCGAGCTCGCTGTTTTGTAGTTTTCGCATGGTGCAAAAATAAAAAAAGCTCCCCAATCGGGAAGCCTTTTGAAATAAGTATCGGGAAATTATCCTTTTGGAGCGTCGTCGCCCAACACGGTTCCTTTGATGGTCAGAACTTTAGATGCCTGGCCTTCGGCGTTTGAAGTGATTGTCACCGTTTTGGTAAACGCACCCACGCGGTCAGTGGCATATTTCACACCGATTACCGCTTTGGCGCCCGGAGCGATCGGCTCTTTTGGATACGTTGGAACCGTACAGCCGCAAGAACCTGTGGCATTGGTGATGATCAGCGGCTTGGTGCCGTTGTTGGTCAGTACGAATTCGCGTTTTCCGTCGGCGTTGTGCGGAATGGTGCCGTAATCGATCGTTTCTGTTTCGAATACCATACCTGCGCCTTCTACTTTAGTCGCATCGGCTTTTACTTCTTTTTTGGCCGGAGCCGCCTTGGTTGTTTTTTTGGTTTGGGCCTGGGCTGTTACGCCGAATGCCGCCAAAACAGCAACTAACAATATTTTTTTCATCGTTGTTTTATTTGAATTACGCGACAAATCTATATAAAAAAATTATACGTAAATGCAAAAGGCTCTTAAATTTAATTTAATTTTTGGATTGTCATTTATTCCCTAAATTCGCGCACGAACATCAAATTACACCATTTTGGCCACCGCAGCAAAAGAAGGCAAAGAAACGCCGCTCATGAAGCAATACAACGAGATCAAGCGCAAGTATCCGGATGCGTGCTTGCTGTTTCGCGTGGGGGATTTCTACGAAACGTTTGGCGAAGATGCTATTCGCGCCTCGAAAATACTCGGCATTACGCTAACCAAACGCGGCAACGGATCTGAATCTGAAACCGCATTGGCCGGATTCCCGCACCATTCACTGCATACGTATTTGCCCAAACTCGTCAAGGCCGGTTTGCGTGTGGCAGTTTGCGATCAGCTCGAGGATCCGAAAATGACCAAGACGATAGTCAAACGCGGGGTCACCGAACTGGTTACGCCAGGTGTGGCGCTCAATGACGAGGTATTGCAATCCAAATCGAACAATTTTCTCGCATCGGTCCATTTTGGAAAAAAGGCAACCGGCATTTCGTTCCTTGACGTATCCACGGGCGAGTTCCTGACCGCGCAGGGTCCCGACGAATACATCGATAAATTGCTGCAGAATTTTATGCCGAGCGAGATACTGGTACCGAAAAATTGCAAAGTGCGTTTCAAGGAAACTTTTGGCGAGCGTTTCCACACTTTTTACCTCGAGGATTGGATTTACAAGCACGATTACGCGATTGAGTCGCTTACGCGCCATTTCGACACCAATTCGCTCAAGGGGTTTGGAATAGCGGAACTGACCGAGGGAGTGGTGGCCTCGGGGGCGATTTTGTACTATCTGTCCGAGACCCAGCACCACAAATTACAGCACATTTCCTCGATCCAACGCATTGCCGAGGACGCTTATGTTTGGATGGACCGGTTTACGATCCGCAATCTTGAACTTTATCACAGCTATAACCCCAATGCCGTAACATTGCTCGATGTGATCGACAGGACTTTGTCACCCATGGGCGGGCGATTGCTCAAGCGTTGGCTTGCCCTGCCGCTCAAGGACCGGGCGCGTATCGAACAGCGGCACGAAGTGGTTGCTTATTTGAAAGACCACCCCGATACATTGATGCAAATTCAGCAGCAAATCAGGGCCATTTCCGATTTGGAGCGCCTGATTTCGAAAATTGCCACAGGAAAGGTTTCGCCGCGCGAAGTAGTGTCGCTCAAAGACTCGCTTAACGCGCTAGTTCCGGTCAAAAAGCTGGCCCTTGCCAGTGAGAATCCTGCGGTTCGCGAAATGGGGCAACGGCTTGACGATTGTACCTTACTTCGCGAAAAGATCGGCGCAACGCTGCATCCGGATGCCCCGGTAGCCATCGCCAAAGGCAACGCCATCGCGTCCGGGGTAAACAATGAACTCGACGAATTGCGTGCGATTTCCACGTCGGGCAAACAATTTTTGGACGGCATTGAGAAATCGGAGTCCGAGCGCACCGGGATTTCGTCGCTCAAAATTTCGTTCAACAATGTGTTTGGTTATTATATCGAAGTTCGCAATACGCACAAGGATAAAGTACCGGCCGAATGGATCCGCAAGCAAACGCTTGTCAACGCCGAACGCTACATCACAGAGGAGCTCAAGGAATACGAAAGCAAAATCCTGGGCGCTGAGGAGAAAATCCAGAAACTAGAGACGGAATTGTTTGCGCAGCTGATCGCGTGGCTTTCGACGTTCATCAAGCAGGTTCAGGCCAACGCCAATCTTGTCGCACAACTCGATTGTTTGTCGTCTTTTGCGCAGCTGGCGATCGATAACCAATACGTAAGGCCTGAATTGACGGACGATTTTGGACTTGAGATCGAAAACGGACGCCATCCGGTGATCGAAAAGCAACTGGCTGTAGGAACGCCTTATATTGCCAATGATGTGGCACTGGATCGCGATACGCAGCAAATCATCATGATTACCGGCCCAAACATGTCCGGAAAGTCGGCGATTCTGCGCCAAACCGCGCTTATTGTGCTGCTCGCGCAAATGGGAAGTTTTGTACCTGCGTCGCGCGTTTCGATGGGTGTTGTGGACAAGATTTTTACACGCGTCGGGGCATCGGACAATATTTCAATGGGCGAATCTACTTTCATGGTGGAAATGAACGAAACGGCGTCTATTTTGAACAACATATCGGATCGGAGCCTTGTTTTGCTGGACGAAATAGGACGGGGGACAAGTACGTACGACGGCATTTCGATTGCATGGGCCATCGCCGAATACCTGCACGAACATCCCGCGCGTCCCAAAACGCTTTTTGCGACGCATTATCATGAGCTCAACGAAATGTCGGAGATTTTTACGCGTATCAAAAATCATAATGTCTCGGTCAGGGAAATGAAGGATACAGTCCTGTTCATAAGAAAACTCGTGCCGGGCGGAAGTGCGCACAGTTTTGGGATCCATGTGGCGCGTATGGCCGGAATGCCGCAAACGGTGATTGGGCGTGCGCAGAAAATGCTCAAAAAACTTCAAAAAAACCATTCTGGTGAAGCGCTTCACGGCGTCAGGGAAGAAAAGCAGGAAATGCAGATGAGTTTTTTTAATCTCGACGATCCGCTTTTGGAGGAAATCAAAGCGGAAATCCTGGGTCTGGACCTTAATACGCTCACCCCGATCGAAGCGATGATGAAGCTCAATGAAATCAAACGCATGCTGACCAAAAAATAATGGGTGATTAGTAATTCGTTATCAGTGCGTTAAATTTTTTCCCGATTTTTTTTGCGTAAAACGTTTGCATAATTGGATTTTAGTAGTAAATTTGCCCTCGCGTTACCGCTGTAGCGCGGTTCTTTTAAAATACTGTACGCGAAAATAGCTCAGTTGGTAGAGCGCCACCTTGCCAAGGTGGAGGTCGCGGGTTCGAATCCCGTTTTTCGCTCCAATGTGTACTGCTCGGATGGTGAAATCGGTAGACACGCTGGACTTAAAATCCAGTGGGCAGCAATGCCTGTGCGGGTTCAAGTCCCGCTCCGAGTACAAAAAATAAAACGACTCCAAACTTTGTTTGGTTTTTTTTTTTTGGCGTTAATTAAGCAAAAACGATATGGGGGCGTTTGTCATCAGCAAAAAAATAAACGGCGATTTCAAATTTATCTTTGCTTCGCGCAAGGGAAAGACGATTTTTACCAGTATCGGCACCAAAAACAAATCTGATTGCGAGCTGATGATTTCAGAGATTAAAAACAACACCGATGCGTTTGCGTTTACCAAAGTGCGTAATGCGGGCGGTAAGTTTTTCTTTCGGCTGTCAAAGGACGGGCTCGTACTGGCCAACAGCCGTAAGTTTACGACTGAGTTATTGCTTCAAAAAGGCATTGATGAAATCCAAAAATACGTCAGTTCGTCTGAAACGCTGGATTTTTCTGAGCCTTCATTGGCCTTTCCTGATGCAGAATCCGTATTCGCGGACGAGTAATTACAATGCGGTTTTAAACAACATATAAAAAACAAAAAAGCCACGCATTTGCGTGGCTTTCTGTCAATTAGGGGGTCCTAATTATTTTTTAGCAGCGTCAGTTGCAGTTGCAGCAGCGTCAGTTGCAGTTGCAGCAGCATCAGTTGCAGTTGCAGCAGCGTCAGTTGCAGTTGCAGCAGCTGAATCAGCAACTACAGCAGCTTCTTCAGCTACAGGAGCAACTTCTTCAGTTACTGGAGCTTCTTCTGGAGCAGTTTCAGCTTGTTTACAAGATACTACTGTCAAAGCAGCGATAGCAGCCATACTCAAAAATACTTTTTTCATCTTACTTAATTATAAAAGGTTAATTATTAATTCGAGGCAAAGATATAAATTTTTTAATACTCAAAACTTTTTTCGAATTTTTTTTTCAAAGATCGACATCTGTTACCTGGGTTTTCGGTTTACAAGTACCGTGCCAGAAAGTGTTTTGAGTTAAAATATATTATGAAAATTTTAATAAATCGATAATAGTCTGAAAATTAATTATTTGCTCTTCTTCGATTGTACTAATTTCATTTCATCAATCAGGTTTTTCGCTCCGGCATACTTATCAATGATAAACAACACATACCTGATATCAACCATAATGTTGCGGCAAATCGCCGGGTCGTAATAAATATCGCTCATCGTGCCTTCCCATACGCGGTCGAAATTCAAGCCGATCAAATTGCCTTTTGCATCGATTGCCGGGCTGCCGGAATTCCCACCCGTGGTGTGATTGGTTCCGATAAAACACACGGGCATCTTGCCATTTTCAGCATATCTGCCGTAATCCTTTTTATTGTAGAGCTCAATTAATTTGGAAGGCACGTCGAACTCGTAATCACCGGGAATGTATTTTTCCATTACACCGTCGAGGTAGGATACCGGCGTGTAGATTGTGGCGTCTTTGGGTTCATACCCTTTTACCTGTCCGTATGTGACGCGCAGAGTGCTGTTGGCATCGGGAAAAATGCGCGCGTCTTTATTAAGTTCCAGCTGCGCCTTCATATAGGTGCGCTGTAAAGCCGTGATCTTAAGGTTGAGTTCATCGTATTTAGGTGCGACTTCTTTACCGAATTTATCGGACATGTCTTTTACGAGTTTGAACGCCGGGTCATTGTTCAGGGCGGCCAATACCGTTTTGCTGTCGCCGGCAAGCAATTGTTTGACCCCGTCGTAGCTGGTAATCTTCGATTGGCCGTATACCTCGGCACTCAATTTGGCGGCATCAATATTTGCCAGACTCTGCGGCAAAAATGTCTTTGGATAATTCTTCGAATAAATTGCAATGAGTTGCTCAAACACTTTTTCATCCACGGTTTTATTGAAATCTTTGTAGAACTCCCCAAGGCCATCCACGAGATTTTTACGTCGGTCGTTGAACGATTGCTCGCCTTTGTTGTTGTAGATCTGCTCGAGCTGATACAATTTATACGTCACGCTGAGCAATTCCGTATTGCGTAAAACCACTTCAAGAAAATACTCGCGGGCCAGGGTGTAAGGGGCAATCTCCTTATAATATTTGTCAAAGTCAGCCAATAACTGCCCGTATTCAGCCTGTTTGCCTGCTTTGTTGACGCGCGAGGTAAAATCGGCTTCCTGTTTTTTCTTTACCGCGACCGCATTCGACTTTTTAAGACCCTGCGATTCGCCGATCCACTTTTTCCAATAGTTGGCAATGCTCGCGTATTTGGATGCATACTGGATTTTGATCGCCGGATCTTTGCGCATGAATCCGTCTTCTACTTTGAGCGCGGCGTCGCGAACGGCAATACGCGCGGGATTGATGTCGTTAAGGATTTGCTCGACTGCAACGGCAGGCAAATATTCGGTCGTTCTGCCGGGATAGCCAAAGACCAGCGTAAAATCGTTTTCCTTTACACCGTCGAGCGAAATCGGCAAAAAGTGTTTTGGCGTATACGGCACATTGTCTTTTGAATATTCGGCCGGGCGGTTGTTTTTATCGGCATAGATCCGAAACAGCGAAAAATCGCCCGTATGACGCGGCCACACCCAGTTGTCGGTATCGCTTCCAAATTTTCCGATCGATGACGGCGGCGCGCCAACCAAACGCACATCCTTATAGGTTTCGGTTACAAAAAGCATATATTGGTTGCCCTCATAAAAAGTGCGGATGCGGTTTTCCTGCCAGCTTTCTTTGCCCAGCGTGGTACTCAGTGCCTGAATATTGTCCTGGATTTTCTTTTGTTTTTCAGCTTCGGCCAACGACTGTGTATCTTCGAGTACCTTGGACGTCACGTCTTCGATGCGTACGATGAACGTGACCACGAGGTCTTTGTTCGGCAACTCATCTTCCATTTTATAGGCCCAAAAGCCGTTGGTCAGGTAGTCGTTTTCCACGGTCGAATGCGATTGGATCTCGCCGTAACCACAGTGGTGATTGGTTAGTAAAAGTCCTTTGGGCGAAATCACCTCGCTCGTACAACCGCCGTTGAAGTGCGGCACAGCGTCTTTGAGGCTCGATTTGTTCACATCGTAAATATCGGAGGCCGACATCTTCATGCCCAGGCTTTTCATTTCCTTTTCATTCATGCCCGAGAGCAGGTTGGGCAGCCACATACCGCCTTGCTGCGCGTAGGATTGGACGACAAACAGTAAAAGGAACAATCGTAAAAATCTCATAGTATTGGGTTTGAATTAATTGATCTTGTATTGCATGAATTTGCGGTTGTGCTCGCGGAATCCGGCCGAAAGATATAATTTTTGCGCGACCGAATTGTGGTGTTCAACCTCAAGGTAGAGCAACTTTAACGATAATTTGGCAGCTTCTGCCTTTACGAACGAAATGCTTGCTTTGCCGATGCCTTTGCCACGCGCGCGTTCTGAGAGGTACAACTCATCCACAAATGCAATCGTGCCGCCATATTCAAAACTGAAAATGAACGTCAGCACGATGTAGCCCACCGGTTCGCCGTCGGAGGCGATCAGCCAGGCACGGCCCAGATCAGGATGGCTGATGAATTGTGCCAGCAGTTTTTCAGAGCGCTCCACATTTATCGGATAGCCGTCCATTGCGTAAAAGTCACGCATCATTGCGATCACTGTATCAATGTCCTGTGCCGATACGGGTTTATACGTCGTGGTCATGGGCAATTTGTTTCACAATGATATCGGTTGCATTTTTGTTCATTTGCACAAATGTCGCACAAATGCTGCCTTTTTCTGCGCGAACATCGTCATTGGCGATCAGGTCATCGAGCGCGTCGTTGAGTTGCTGCTGATCTGAAATGGAGGTACAGCCGCCGTTGTGGACCAAAGCAGTGGCTTCGGCAAAATGCGAATAATTGGGTCCGATGACAATGGGCACGCCAAACGCAGCGGGCTCGAGCAGATTGTGTACGCCGGGATTACCAAATCCGCCGCCCACGTACGCAATGTCTGCATAACTGTAGATTTTGGTCAGGATCCCGATTGTATCGACGATAAAAACGTCGTAATCCGATAGATTTTTTCCTTCTTTGTGAGAAAACAGCACCGTCTTTCTCGCGATCAGATCCTGGAGCCTGGAAATTTGTTCTGCCTTGATATTGTGCGGGGCGATGATGAACTTGACTCCTTGCGCGTTGTTGATGTAACCGGCCAGCAGCGCCTCATCTTTGGGCCACGAGCTGCCCACGACAACCGTTAGCGTGTTGTTTTTGAATGCGGCGATAAAGTCCAGGGTATTGTCCTTTTCCAAAATGGCCGCGACGCGATCAAACCGCGTATCGCCTGAAATGGTCACATTGGTCTTGCCGATTTTTTGCAACAATTCTTTGGATTGCGCATTCTGTACGAAAAAATGGTCGAACGTATCGAGCGCGTTTCGGTAAAAGTTGCCATACCATTTAAAGAACACCTGATCAGATCGGAAAATGCCGGAAATTAAATACGTCCTGACATGGCGCTTTTTAAGCTGGTCCAGATAGTTGGGCCAGTATTCGTATTTGATGAAAAAAACGAATTCCGGATGCACCATGTCCAAAAAACGCGAAGCATTCGAGCGCGTGTCCAGTGGCAGGTAC
>JAEWLN010000032.1 GCA_023457535.1 Bacteroidota bacterium | reverse complement strand
GGTCAATAACGTCACCAATTTTGGCAACATCAACATGCAGCGCATTACCCAGCCCATGTACCGATATGACTATACTTATTGGGGTTCACCGGTAACGCTGGCCTCTGGTTACACCCTGGGCATGTTGTCGCCGGGCACACTGGCGGACAAATACTACAGCTGGACGCCGTTTGTGGGCAGCAGTTACGGCACATGGAACCAGGAAAGCGCCGCAACGATCATGGATCCGCGAAAGGGTTATATTGTGCGCGCGCCGCAAACCTTTTCGACCAATCCGGCGACCAAAGCAACCTATACGGCCACTTTTACGGGGGTTCCCAACAATGGGGTGATCAACTCGCCGGTGCTGTTCGGCACGTTGGGCCCACCTACTTATAACGACCAGTACAATTTGCTGGCTAACCCGTATCCGTCGTCGATCAGTGCCAACGCATTCCTCAATTTACCGAACAATGCCGCGCGCATAGACGGAACCATTTACTTCTGGACGCACAATTCGGCTCCGAGCACGTTATACCCAGATCCGTTCTACAATGACTTTTTGTACAATTACACCGGGTCTGACTATGCATCGTGGAATAAAGTCGGCGGCGTTGGTACGGCAGCCTCAACGGGCGGTGCACAACCCAACGGCATGATCGCCGCAGGACAGTCGTTCTTTGTACGCAGTCTGGAAGTATCGGGCAATGCGATTTTTAACAATTCAATGCGCTCGGCATCCTATACGAATTCCCAGTTTTTCAGACCTGGCGACGATAGTGCCTACCAGGTGCGCGACGAACAGGAAGACTTTGAAAAACACCGACTGTGGCTCAACATGACCAATCCCGGCACATTCAGCCAGATCCTTGTAGCCTACGCAGAGGGCGCGACAAACGATTGGGAACGCGGTTATGACGGCCATCGGTTTGAGCACCTTGAATCCAACTCGCTTTATTCGCTCATCGGGACAGAAGCGTTTGTGATCCAGGCCAGGGCGCTGCCGTTCCACGAATACGACCAGGTGCCGCTTGGATACAATGTTTTGCAGGCCGGCCAATACGCGATCCGAATCGACCAATACGACGGCGATTTTGAAAACCGCAACATCTATCTCGAAGACCAATTGCTCAACGTGATCCACGATCTCAAACAAAGCCCGTATACGTTTACGACTGCGGCAGGTCATTTCGAAGACCGGTTTGTGCTGCGTTACAACAATTCAATGCTCAGCAATACGGCGTTTGAGGCTGCCGGTTTGACGGCGTTTATTTCGCAGCGCCAACTGCACGCTACGGCCACAGATGCCATTGAGCGCATCGATGTGTACGAGGTCAATGGAAAATGGGTCAAATCTTACGTTCCGTCAGACCCGTCAAAAACGTTCACCGGCGATTTTGCTTTCGCCCAAGGCATCTATTTTGCCAAAGTGAAACTGGCTGACGGCAAAGTCGTAACGCAAAAATTGATGAACCGATGATAAAACGAATCCGCTTTTTACGAGGCGGATTTTTTTTAAGGTGGCATTACTGAAGCGCAACGTCACCCCATCGGAATACAATGGAAAAACATTCAATATGCTCACAGCGGTAAATCCAAAGTTGCCCATGCGCGACAAAGTACAAACGAAAGCCTTTTATGTCCATACATTAGGGTTTGAGGTTTTTGGGGACCAGGATTTTGACGGTTATCTGATGGTTGTCAAAGACCGGATCCAGATTCATTTTTTTGCGTTCAAAGATCTTGATCCAACCAGCAATTATGGGCAAGTGTATATCAGGACCGATGCGATTGACGAACTTTACCAAAAGCTCCTGGATAATCAAACGCCAATTCACCCAAACGGGCATTTGGAAACAAAACCGTGGGGACAACGAGAATTTTCGTTGCTCGACCCGGACAATAACCTACTGACTTTTGGACAGGGCATCGGATAGCGAAATCCCAAAACAGCCACAAGGCGACAATTACCGGCATCCTAAAATCAGGCCTTGTCGTGTCTTATTCAGGACCTCATCCCCTACTGATCAAACTTAACAACGTTTTGGGGAAGTTGGCCCAACGTTGGCTTTCCGGGATTCCGACGCCGCGACAGCAGAACAGGTCCTGTCCGCAAGTTCAACTATCTACGGAAGGTTTCAACCGGATCATCGGCGTTTAAATCGGAAGGCCAAAGCAAAAAAAATCCGGACCAGTTTCCCGATCCGGATTTCAAATACCCTGAACTATTTATTTGACGATGGTCATCTCGTCCACAATGTGCTTGGCACCTGAGAACTTGTCGATGAGCCAAAGCACGTAACGAATGTCTACGTTGATGGTTCTTTGCAGTTTGTCGTCAAAGATCACGTCGCCCGCCATGGCTTCGATGTTGCCGTCGAACGCAAGGCCGATCAGTTCGCCTTTGCCGTTGAGCACCGGAGATCCCGAGTTACCGCCTGTAATGTCGTTGTCGGTCAGGAAGTTCACATGCATGGAACCGTCTTTATCGGCATATTTTCCGTAATCTCTGGCCTTGTTCATGTCGATGATCTTGGTCGGCATGTCAAACTCGGCATCGCCTTTTTTGTACTTTTTCACCATGCCGTCCATGGTCGTGTAGTTGTTGATCTTGGCGTCGTTGCGCTTGTCCGCAGGCAATGAACGCACTTTGCCGTAAGTAAGACGCAGCGTTGAATTGGCATCCGGATACTGGATCGCGTTGAGTTTCGACTCGCGCAAACCTTCCACAAGATTGCGGAACGCCTTGCCAAAATCGTTCTCCAATTTGGCCTGTTCGTCCGATTTTTTGCGCAAATGCGTCAGAATATCGTTGGACATAACATACAACGGATCGTTTGCGATTGCCTCTGCATTAGGATTTTTCATGAACGCCTCGAGTGATTCTCTTGTAGCAAAGATACTTTTTGAAGTCGCTTCGTTTACCCAGGCTGTGAAGTTGCCGCCGTTTTTGGCTTTGGCCTCGGCGATCATCGGAGCGAGTCCGTATTCCGACGCTTTGGCAGCGTAAAGGTTCAGTTGCGCGGCAAAGATATCTTTTTCAGCCGGCGCGTAGAATTCGCCGTACACGCCCTCGATCTGCTCCTGGATTCTAGGCAGCATTTCCGCGCGTTTTGCGTCGTTCTCCTTATAGTAAGCCATCAGCGCGTTCCCCAGTGTTTGCGGAGCCATTGTGTAGGCAGCCGTGCGGATCATTTGCGTGGCATAATTGTCGTGACGCGATTTGAGGTTGGTCTTTTCGTAGTAATTATTGATCGTAGCCACTACATCGCCGTACTTTTGCTTGTTCTCCGGCTTGTTGGCCCAGGCGTTGAACTTGGCTTCCTGTCCGGCTTTGGATTTGGCCGTACCGTGCTTGGTCAGCGCGTCGATCATCCCCTGGCGGTTCTTCCAGTAATTGGCCGTTTGCGCGTACTTTGAAGCGTACATCAGGTTTACCTTTTCATCTTTGTCCATGTACTTTTTCATGTTGTCCATACCTGTTTTGGCACCTTCAACCCACGCAGGATAAGCAAACTTTACGTTTTGCTCGATTCCGCCCGCCGGCATCCAACGGTTGGTTCTGCCCGGATAACCCAGGATCATCGCAAAATCGTTTTCCTTGACGCCTTTCAAGCTTACCGGCAAATGGTGCTTTGGCTTGAGCGGAACGTTGTTTTCAGAATATTCGGCAGGATTTCCATTGGCATCGCCGTATACGCGAAACATCGAGAAATCGCCTGTGTGGCGCGGCCACTCCCAGTTGTCTGTATCGCCCCCGAATTTACCAACGCTTTCCGGCGGCGTACCCACCAAGCGAACGTCTTTGAAATCCTGGTATACAAAATAATAATATTCATTGCCCTGGAAGAACGGACGCACGGAAACCACATATTTCCCGCCTTCGCTGTTCTCCTTTTCGATCAAAGCCATTTCCTGCTGGATCGCCTTTCCGCGCTCGGCTTCGGTCATTTGGTCATTGACTTTGCCCAGAATGCGCTTGGTCACGTCGTCCATGCGTACAAAGAAACGCACGAACAGCGATTTCGGCTTCATCTCCTGTTTATTGTTCTGCGCCCAAAAGCCGTTTTTGAGGTAATTGTTTTTCTCGGACGACAATTCCGCGATCGCATCGTAACCGCAGTGGTGGTTGGTCAGGATCAAACCTTCTTTGGAAACGATTTCAGCTGTACAACCGCCATTGAATTGCACGATCGCATCCTTGAGACTGTGGTTGTTGATGCTGTAGATTTCCTCAGCGGTCAGCTGCAATCCCATTTTTTGCATGTCACGGTGGTTGAGGCGCTCGATGAACATCAGGAACCACATTCCCTCGTCGGCCTTCACGCTCATTGGCAAGAGCATGATCGCAGCCACCAGGGACAAGATAATTTTCTTCATAATTAAATGTAATGTTAGTTAATACGCGCTAGTAGTCGGCGGAAAAAAATATTTGTTACATCAAATTTCTTTAACGCCCACCATTTTGCCCCGCGAAGATAGGAGATTTTTGGCAGCACGCGAAACCGATAAGCCGTATTTTAACGTTTGGGCGCCACGGGCGGGCTATACGCTGCAATCTTTCGCCGCCGCCGCTGCCACAAGCCGGCCGCAAAAGGATTTCCGCTGCTATCCCTGGCGCGGTGTAGCGTGTCTTAACGCAAGGTGTATGGAAAAACCGGCAGGGCTTTCAGTTCAGCATCGCCCACAATTTGTCCTTGAGTTCGGTAAGGCCCTGTTGCGCCACAGACGAAATGAACAAATACGGAATGCCTTTGAATTCCTTGTCGAGTTGCTTTTTCATCTCGGACTTGAGCTCATCGTCGAGCATATCGCTTTTTGAGATCACGATCATGCGCTCTTTGTCCAGAATTTCCGGATTGTACCGGCGCAATTCGTCGAGCAGGATGTCGTATTCTTTTCGGATGTCCTCTGCATCGGCCGGAATCAGGAACAGCAACACGGAGTTGCGCTCGATGTGGCGCAAAAAGTAATGCCCAAGTCCCTTGCCTTCTGCCGCGCCTTCAATGATCCCCGGAATATCGGCAATCACAAACGACTGAAAATCGCGGTATGCCACGATGCCCAAATTGGGTTTCAGAGTCGTAAACGGATAATCGGCGATTTTGGGTTTGGCTGAGGTGAGCACAGACAACAGTGTAGATTTACCGGCGTTCGGAAATCCTACCAATCCCACATCGGCCAAAACCTTGAGCTCAAGCACAATGTCTTTTTCCTCCGCCGGCATTCCCGGTTGGGCATAACGCGGTGTCTGGTTGGTCGACGACCGGAAATGCCAGTTGCCAAGACCGCCTTTGCCGCCTTGCGCAACGATGCGTTTTTCGCCGTGCTCGGTTACTTCAAACAAAATTTCGTTGGTGTCCTTGTCGCGCACCACCGTTCCAAGCGGCACTTCGATGAACTGGTCCTCGCCGTCTGCACCCGTAGAGCGCGAAGAGCCGCCGTCGCCACCATGCCCGGCTTTGATGTGGCGCGCAAATTTGAGGTGGAACAGCGTCCACAGCCCTTTGTTTCCCACCAGGTAGACGTGTCCGCCACGACCGCCGTCGCCGCCGTCCGGCCCGCCTTTTTCGATGAATTTTTCGCGGTGCAGGTGCGTGGATCCCTTGCCTCCTTTACCGGAAGAGATGTATATTTTTACGTAGTCTACAAAGTTGCCTTCTGTCATTTTCTTTTTTTGAATTCTTTCTGGACGTCAAACCTTAAAAGTACGGAGAGCCGCCGGCAGTCGTGCTTTTGATGTCAAACCATCGGTTATTTGGTTGCTTTTGGCTTTTTGCTGTCAGCGCAAGCCCGATCGGATTTATTCTTTAAGCGCCCGTACGATCACCTTGTCTATTTTTACGCCGTCCATGTCCACGACCTCGAGTTCAAAATTCTGCCAACGCAGGATCTCGCCTTCTTTGGGAATATGCGACAGTTCGGTCATGATCAGTCCGCTGACGGTGTTTACCTCGTAATCGTTCGTGAGTTCGTCGAGCTCAAAATAGGTCAGGAAATCGTGCAGCGAGTAATGGCCGTCCACGAGCCAGGTACCGTCCTCACGCGTGACAAGCTTGAAATCGTCTTTGTAAAACTCAGACGCGTCGCCCACAAGTGCCTCCAGAATATCGTTGAGCGTAATGATGCCGTGGAATACGCCATACTCGTCAGAGACAAACGCGTAATGCACGCCGCTTTTCTTGAAATTCTCAAGCGCTTTGTACGCCGTGGTGTGCTCGATGATAAACGGCGCATCGGTCATGATTTGCGCCAGGCTGAAATTCTCCTCGCCAAAATGCGCAAAAATATTCTTGAGGTGCACCACACCCACAATGTCGTCGTGGTTGTCTTTGTACACCGGATAGATCGAATGCAATTCTTTGAGCATCAAATCGCGCACGGTTTGCTTATCGGCCCCGAGCGGCAAAAACACCACCGATTTGCGGTGCGTCATAAGCGAATCGACTTTGCGGTCGCCAATGTGGAACACGCGTTCGACGATGTCTTGCTCGATTTCCTGTATTTCACCGCCCTCGGCACCTTCCTTGATGATGGCTTTGATTTCTTCCTCAGTGACTTTACCCTCTGCCGACGGTTTGATCATGAACACTTTGAGCAAAAATTCGGTCGAAACCGTGAGCAGCCAGATGAACGGCGCGGTCACGATCGACACCCATTTCATAGGAATGGCGACAGATTTGGCAATTTTCTCCGGATAATTGAGCCCGATGCGCTTGGGAAGCAACTCGCCCAACACCAGCGAGAAAAACGTCAGGATGACCACCACAACGCCCACCGCCACGGATTCTGCGTAGGGCTTGAGTGCGGCGAATCCTTCTACAAACGTTTGTACGTCCGTTGTGATTTTGTCGCCTGAGAAAATACCGGTCAGGATCCCAATGAGCGTGATCCCGATTTGCACCGTGGATAAGAATTTATTGGGCGAATTGGCCAGATCGAGCGCCGTTTTGGCCGCCGAACTTCCTTTTTTGGCCGCATTTTCAAGACGGTTTTTGCGCGCAGAGATCAACGCGATCTCGGACATCGAAAAAACGCCGTTGAGAATGATAAGGAATAATATGATTAAGATTTCCATTGTTGGTTTTTTGACCGGATCCACCCCGGATGGCAGCGCCTATGGTTCTTGGTTTCGCATCGGAGCAAAATGCCCAAAACACCACGTCAGCGCATTGCTGCTTATTTGATGTTCGGCGAACTCCGCGTGATTTTTGAACGAGCGCTATAAATTATCGATCACAGCACTCAAGCGCGCGGTGATGTCTGCAATCGAACCAATACCATTTACCGCGTGGAACTTGCCCTGCGCCTTGTAATAATCGATCAGCGGCGCGGTTTTTTCGTTGTATTCCTGGTAGCGGTTGCGAATTTTACCGACATCCTGATCGTCCGCGCGGCCGCTTGTCTTACCGCGTTCGAGCAGGCGCTGCACGAGAACTTCATCGTCTGCTTCGAGCGCGATCGTGGCGGTGTTGGCGGTTTGCTTTGCGGCAAGGATCTCGTCGAGTGCCGCGGCCTGTGCAATGGTGCGTGGGTAGCCGTCAAACAGGAATCCTTTTGCGTTAGGGTTTTGATCTACGGCATCCTTGAGCATGTTGGTCGTAATTTCATCGGGAACCAGGTCGCCGCGGTCGATGATTTCCTTGGCCGTTTTCCCCAGCGCCGTACCGTTTTTGATGTGGTGCCGGAAAATGTCGCCCGTGGACAAATGTACGAGCTCATATTTCTCTTTAAGGAATTCTGCCTGCGTTCCTTTGCCCGCGCCCGGTTTGCCGAATAAGACGATATTGGTCACTAGTTTATTTTTTATTGTTGATGGTTTATTTATTGTTCCTTTTCAGCGCTTTTGGCCAGGGCCGTCACGCCAGTTGATAGACTTCCGGCAGATTACGCCCGAGCCCGTCATAATCCAGCCCATAACCCACAATGAATTTATTCGGGATTCGGATACCCACATAATCGATCTTGATGTCTTTCTGGTAGGCTTCGGGCTTGAAAAACAGTGTTGCAATCTTAAAATGCCGCACATTTTGCTGCTTGAACAACGATTTGAGTTCCTCGATGGTGTTGCCCGTGTCGATGATGTCTTCGATGATTACCACGCTGCGGCCCGATAAATCCTGATTCAGGCCGATGAGTTGCCTGACCGCGCCCAAAGATTCAGTGCCTTCATACGACGCCATTTTGATAAAACTGACTTCGCACGGATGGCTGTAATGTTTCATAAAATCTGACACGACCATGAATGCGCCGTTCAAGATACCTATGAACAAAGGGGTGTCGTCTGCAAAATCTGCTTCTACCTGGCGCGCCATTTCGGCAATGGCAAAATCAATTTCCTGCGCCGAGATGAACGGAACGAATTGTTTGTCGTGGAGTTGTATCACTGTTTCAGGATTGAAATAAGTTGCAAATATAGGTATTTATCGGCGCGGTGCCGACAACCTAAATTTAGTAATTGCGATTTTTTAATTGTGTTAAATCTGTTTTAATTTCCCAATCCGATGAAAACCGCGTGTTTTTATTGCCTAATTTTAAAGGACAGCACAATTTCATTTTATGAGAATCACATTACTATCGGCGTTTTTACTTGCCCTTGCCTTTAATTCGTGCAACGGACAGGTCAAAAAATCAGAAAAAGAACAATTGGCCAAGCAGCCCGGGCAAACGGTCAGAACCGCGATCGGCGATTTGAGGCTGCCGCCGCCGTATGCGACAGAATCGGTCACCAAACGCAGCAGCATGGTCGACTGGAACGGCAAAAAACCCGCCGCGCCGCCCGGATTTACCGTCACGCGCTTTGCCGACGGCTTTGACGGCTGTCGCTGGATCTACCAAAGTCCCAACGGGGATATTTTCGTTTCGGAATCGTATGGCAACCGCATCGCCGTATTTCGCGACAAAGACAAAGACGAGCGCTACGAAACGCGCGAAACCTTTTTAGAGAACCTCAATAAGCCGTTTGGCCTGTTGGTGCTCCAAAACCATTTTTACGTGGCCAACACGGACGGACTTTACCGCTATCCGTACAAGAACGAACTTAAAATGACGGCCAAAGGGCAAAAAATCCTCGATTTGCCCGCCGGCGGATACAACAACCACTGGACGCGCAATTTGCTCGCGAGCCGCGATGGTTCCAAAATATACGTTACCGTGGGTTCGGGCAGCAATGTAGGCGAGAATGGCATGGAACACGAAGTGCGCCGCGCGTGCATTTTAGAGATCAACCCCGATGGCACCGGCGAAAAAATATTTGCAAGCGGCCTTCGCAATCCGGTAGGAATGGATTGGAACCCCACCAATGGTGCGTTGTGGACGGCCGTCAACGAGCGCGACGGATTGGGCGATGAGCTGGTCCCGGAC
>JAEWLN010000031.1 GCA_023457535.1 Bacteroidota bacterium | reverse complement strand
GTGGTAATACCTGGCAGTACATAAATGATGGATTGGTACAAGGAACTACCGCACAGTACCAGCCGAGATTAACCACCGATTCGACCAATCAAATTTATCTTGGATTTATAAATAATAGTGAAGAAATTCATATTATGAAGCTTCTCAACGGTCAGTGGGAACAATTAGGGAACAACCCGGTAAACGATGCTTCCAATGCAAAGCAATTCGAATTGGGCGTTGATGGCAACAATGGCGTATACGTTTCTTATGTAGAAAATTCCGATGCATTCAGAAGCAACATTAAAGTAAAAAAATTCAATGGGAGTGGTTGGGAATTTGTTGGGACGCCCGATTTTGCCGCAGCGACTGTTCTTTCTACAGCTTTGACGTTCTGGCAAAACGATACGCCTATGGTTTCCTACAAGTCTAATGTCAGCAACAATCCCATTCATGTGCGTTTCTTCGGCGATGAGAATGCACTTGATGTCGACGTTTTTGGATCTGTGCCAAATGAATCGGGATGGGTCCTTGCTCCGAATCCCGCACGCGACACGTTTTCGATCAAAGGCCCTAAAGCTTTCGACAATGTTGAAATTTATGATTTGACGGGCAAAAAAGTTTTGACAGAAAAGCGAAAGAGGGAAAATATTGATATTTCCTTGCTGCAATCGGGCATGTACATCGTCAAAATAAACAGTGATGGCAAAGATCATTCGGTAAAGCTTTTTAAGAACTAACCTGAAAGTAAATTTAGAATTATGAGACTTAAGCTCCTTTTTGCAATGCTGTTAGCGCAAACACTTGTTTTCGCGCAGCAAACCTGGCGCCCAATGGGGGATGATGAATTTAACCGGGCTGCAGTAGGGTCAGCTATAGAACTTGGCCGGCATCCGATGGTAGTCAAAAACGATCATTTGTTCTTTTTTAACAGGCAAATCTCATATTACGGTGGTAGCAATACCCGCGTCTCGGCCGCCAAATTTGCCGACGGCTCCTGGCAGCATTATACTTATCCTCCCATTTTCCCGCAATTTTCGCCGGTTGCCGAATTTGCAGTAGCCGATGATGAAACGCTGTATCTATTTTTGGGGTCGTCACCAGATAACGGTCTTGCGCAGGTCAAAAAATATGAAAACGGCATTTGGGTAGATGTGGGTTCAAGCATTTCGTCCCAGGCCTCCCCATTTGTAAACATCGTCGTTGGCAGCGACAATTTTCCGCGGATTCTTTTTCAGGAAGACAATGCAATCAAGCTCAAACAATTTGACGGGACCAACTGGAATCTGATTTCCCAAACGGGTGAATTTATCCCGTTTACATCGATTTCACTTGCGCTCGATAACAATGATGTGCCTTATGTAGTCTCTCAGAACAAATTAGGCGACAACTACAATCCGTCGGTTAAAAAATTAAACGGCGGCAGTTGGTTGGAAATTGGCATTGCCGGCTCATCATTTGCTGCCAAATCTTTGGTATTCGACGCGTCCAACACACCTCATATGTTTTGGGGCCACGTCATCAAAAAATTCAACGGAACGGATTGGATAGATATCGGTACGCCGCTGACTCCGCCGTCGAACAAAATAATTATTCAAGCACATGATCTGTTTTTCAATCAGGCAAACGAACTGTTTGCCGCCGTAGTTTGTGCGGGACTTATGGGCACGGGTGTCACCACCAATAATCTTCGCAAATGCAACGGCAATACATGGGAAGATGTTTTCACCGACGGCTTTATCGCGAATCCGCAAACGTTCGCCGTTTCAAACAATGATGCTTATAAAGTTACATTCGGTACGGACTGGTATCCCGATGTCATTAAAAACACAAATGGCCAGTTCGAGAAGCTGGGCGGTACGAGCCAATTTATTACCCCAAATTACGCACACAGTCTTCGGGTTTGCAATGGGATTCCAATGATCGCCTACAACAACGAGGAAAACCGCGCTGCCGTTCGCATGTTTACCAACGGTACATGGAATTTGCTGGGTAATGGCTCCAATTCAGAGAATCAGGTCAACACTGTCAAAATTGATTCCGGATCTGACGGGCAGATCTATCTGGCTTACAATAACAAGCTTTCATCAACATCCGGTGACACAAAGATTACCGTAAAAAAACTGACACAATCGGGTTGGCAGCCGGTTGGACCGGTGAACTTTTCTACGATGGCCGGCGTCGAATTCGATTTTAAGATCGGGCATAATAACCAGCCTTATGTATTTTACCACTCGGGGAAATTGCAAACTTATAACGGCAGCCAATGGACTTTGGTTGGTAGCAATGCCTTTTCTGGCGATGCGTATCCCCGGTTCATACTAGATGCTAACGATGTACCGTATGTAGCTTTCCGCGACATCGGCAACGGATCTCATATTGCCGTAAAAAAGCTTAACGGAAATGTTTGGGAATATGTAGACCCGGCAGCTATTGCGGGTTTATCAGGTACACAAGCAATAGCGAGATTAGTATGCGATGCGTCAAATAACATCTATCTTGCATTTACCAGCATCCCGAACAACCAGATTATGATTAAAAAACTTAATAATGGTGTGTGGGAGCCGGTTGGAACAGGCATTATAGAGTCGTGCTACGGAGATTTCGACTTGAACGTAGATCATAATAACGTGCTGCATGTTACGTACGCAAATGACGCAATGGATTTTCGGGTTAACGCCAAGGTAAAGAAATTCAACGGAACCGATTGGGAATTGGTAGGTATCCCTAATTTTTCTGCGCATTCTGCCGTTAAATTACAACTGGATTTTTCAGACAACAATACGCCTTTAGTATCCTATGGTACATTTAACAGCAATTCCAAGTCTTTGCAAGCTCGTTTTTTTGGCGATGAAAATGCCCTGAATATTACCAATTATCAAGCCGACACCTCCACGTGGACCCTCTGGCCAAATCCCGCCGGCGATATTGTTTCGATCAAAGGCCTGACAGCTTTCGATAATATTGAAATTTATGATCTGACGGGTAAAAAAGTATTAGTCCAGCCGGGACAGTCGGGTGAAATTGATATTTCGGCGCTGCAATCAGGCATGTACATCGCAAAAATAAACAGTGCCGGCACAGCCTATTCGATAAAGCTTTTGAAAAATTAATATAATAAAATCGCATAACCTGAAATTCAAATTATTCTTCCTGATCTATTATTAACACAGACTTTGGTATTAACGCAGCGAACCTGGCGGCCAATGGTAGTAACGACTTTAACGAAAGATCCTTGGGCTATGCTTCAATGGCCGCCCGACAACCGCTCGTTGCGCGAAACGAAGAACTGTTCTTTTTTAACATTGAGCTGGATGGAGCGGATACCTGCCCCAGATTCCAATTATTGAAAAAGGTACTGTACTTAAAAAATTCAATGCCAGTAATGGATGCTTATTGCGCAAGCACCGAATTTCTCCCTTGTACCTTAATCTCACATTCGCTCAACCGGAATGATGTACCTTATATATTGTCACGAGATCATGTGGGCAACACTTCAAATACGTACATCAGAAAACGCGATGGCGCTACCTGGCAGGAAGTAGGAACGAGGGGGCTTTCACTTATCGGAAGGTCTTTGGTGTTCGATTTGTCCAACTTGCCACATTTGTTTTTGGAAGTCAGATTACAAAATACGACGGATCAGCATTGGCTCCCATCGCAACGCCACCCACCCCGCCATCGGGCTAATGCATCAGCTTAGATGAAGATTTAGTTTTAGTAAATCCTAAGCACTTTTCGAATCCGTAACGGCTAGTCTTCTGTCGGTTTGGCGGTTTTGCCCTGTTCGGTCTACTGAAATGCTCAATGTCTGATGGCAATGGGCGGGCTTAACTAATATGAATGTACTCGCCGGACGTATTTGAATAAGTATATGGGTCACGGTCAGTAAAATTGGCATGGCGCGCCCTGATTGCAAGGACAAGCCATACAATTTAAGTTTAACGCTGCTTTTCGTTTAACAATATTCAAAACTTTCCTTGCCCAAACCTCAAATAAAAATTACTTTTGCGGCAGTTTAACTTTTTTCAATTTATGAAACGCAACACACAACAATTAAACAGTTTAGCGATCCAGGTGCGCCGCGATATTTTGCGCATGGTGCATGCCGTGAATTCTGGGCATCCGGGCGGCTCGTTGGGCTGTACCGAGTTTTTCGTCGCGCTGTACCAGAACCTCATGGACCGCAAGGAAGGTTTTGACATGGACGGCATCGGCGAGGATATTTTCTTTTTGTCCAACGGCCACATTTCGCCTGTATTTTACAGCGTTCTGGCGCGCAGCGGATACTTTCCTGTAGCCGAACTCGCTACGTTCCGCCACATCAACTCGCGTTTGCAGGGACACCCCACCACGCATGAAGGATTGCCTGGCGTACGCATTGCATCGGGATCGCTCGGGCAAGGCATGAGCGTGGCCATTGGCGCGGCACAGGCCAAAAAGCTTAACAAATGCAACCATCTTGTCTACAGTTTGCACGGCGACGGCGAATTGCAGGAAGGCCAGAATTGGGAAGCCATCATGTATGCGTCGGCCAAAAAAGTCGACAACCTGATCGCGACGATCGACCTCAACGGCAAACAAATCGACGGATCGACCGATGAAGTCCTACCCATGGGCAGCATCCGCGCCAAGTTCGAAGCGTTCGACTGGGACGTGGTCGAAATCGAAAAAGGCAACGACATAGAAGCCATCATCGCAGGTATGACCGATGCGAAATCACGTACCGGCAAAGGGAAACCCGTTTGTGTTTTGCTCCATACAGAAATGGGCAACGGCGTCGATTACATGATGTACAGCCACGCCTGGCACGGCAAAGCGCCGAATGATGCGCAGCTCGAGACGGCATTGATGCAGAATTACTGCGAAGGCGAATCTGACTATTAAAATTGCTTAGCTAAAAAGAAATGAAAAAATACGAAAATACAGGAAGCAAAGATACACGCTCCGGGTTTGGCGCAGGACTCACCGAACTGGGGCAAAAAAATGAAAATGTGGTCGCCTTGTGCGCCGATCTGATCGGATCGCTCAAAATGGACGACTTCAAAAAGAACCATCCCGAACGCTTTTTCCAGGTAGGAATTGCCGAGGCGAACATGATCGGGATTGCGGCCGGGCTTACCATTGGCGGGAAAATTCCATTTACCGGGACGTTTGCCAATTTTTCTACAGGACGGGTTTATGACCAGATCCGTCAGTCGGTGGCGTATTCGGATAAAAATGTCAAGATCTGCGCATCGCACGCCGGACTCACATTGGGCGAAGACGGCGCTACGCACCAAATCCTGGAAGACATCGGGCTTATGAAAATGCTGCCCGGCATGACGGTGATCAACACCTGCGATTACAACCAGACCAAAGCGGCAACGATCGCCATTGCGGATCACCACGGCCCGGTTTACCTGCGTTTCGGACGTCCGGTTGTGCCGAATTTCATGCCTGCCGACGAACCGTTCGAGATTGGGAAAGCCATTGTACTCAACGAAGGAACCGACGTCACGCTGATCGCAACGGGCCATCTGGTATGGGAAGCGTTGCAAGCCGCAGAGGCGCTCGAAGCCAAAGGCATTTCCGCAGAAGTGATCAACATTCACACCATCAAACCGCTCGACGAAGCGGCAATCCTTAAATCGCTTGCCAAAACCAAATGCGTCGTTACGGCCGAGGAACACAATATTCTGGGCGGATTGGGCGAAAGCGTTTCGCGCGTGCTGACGTCGAACCATCCGCGTCCGCAGGAGTTCGTGGCCGTTGCCGACAGTTTTGGCGAAAGCGGTACACCGGAACAATTGATGGAAAAATACAAGCTCAACGCCCAAGCCATCGTCGAAGCTGCCGAAGCGGTGATGAAACGCAAATAAAGCCTCGCACTTCATATCAAATCCCGCGTTTTTGGCGGGATTTTTTTTTATCGGCAAACCAAAAAAAATCACGCTTCAACTCAAGCGGGATTACTTATTACTGACCGT
>JAEWLN010000030.1 GCA_023457535.1 Bacteroidota bacterium | reverse complement strand
CTCTGTCACCAACACTAACTGTTTTGTGACTTATACAACTCCACATTTGATTTGTTACTCCAGTAGTTTTTAATTCTTCAATGTTTTCTTCCAGATGTTCCCAAGACCATCTTTTAGGATTCCAGGCGAATAAAAATGTATTCATCTTTTTAAACGATTTGTTCAGCACTTGCCACTAACGTTTCGCCTGTAAGCGTAATTCGCGATTCAAGCGGACTGAGTTCTCTCTGCCGAAGATAAACTTTATTCGTGAAAATAAAACATTCAACTTACACAAAACGAGCGCAATTCGCTTACAAGCTGTTAGCAGAAGCCTTAATATTCGTATTTCGATATGAAACTTTCCAAGGAAAAATATTGAATATCTGAATCAAAATTTTCTTGAATCAAAATATATATTTTGCCACGTTGTGTAGCTAAATAATGTTTGTCTTCTAAATATTGTGTTAGCAAATCTTCAACGTATGACTTAGAATTATTGATACAAATGAAGCATGCAGTTTGATAATTGTATTTTTCTACATATAAGTTAAGCTTAAAAAAATCCCACATGAATCTTTTCTCTGGAATGTTTATCTCTGTCTTAAATTCAATTATTAATTTTTGATTTTCAGGACTTCTATCGTATTGATCTTTATGTATAAAAAAATCTGGGATAGTTTCAAATTCAATTTTGTTTTCAACTAGGTCACCATATTTTTTACGAAGCTTTTCATAATACCTTTCAACCTTAGGATCTTTGTATTCTGAATAAATATATTTTTTGGTTATTTGTAGTTGTCGTTGTAAATCCTGCCTATTTGGAATTTCTTGTAAGCCTTCTAGAATTGCATATTTTTCGTTGAACTTTGTAACAAAATTATTTTCATAAGTACTGTGATAGTAGCCATCGTTTGAAATAGTATCTGTTACGAAATTGATTCTTGGAATTTCGTAATCTCTCCGGTCAATCATTTTTAGTATTCGAATTACGTTTTGAATTACGGATTCTCGATGTTTGGTCATGTGTGTGATGTTAAGAGGTTTCTGCTAACGTTTGGCCGCTAAGCGCCGTTGCCGATCAAAGCGGACTGAGGTCTCTCTGCCGAAGATAAATCTTTCTTCGTGAAACTACAACTTCCGGCTACCGAAAACTCGGCAATGGCGTCTTAGCGGCGGTTAGTAGCCGGTTGTATTTTTTAAATACATTTCAGGACTAAAGACAGCTAAATTACTTTTTTGATAATCTTTAATATTTCTAGTCAGAATTATCTTGACTAAATCGCTGTTCTCCGCTGCATAATTTTGTAATGCATCTTCAAAATCCTTAAATTTAGAATTTAGCGCTTCAATAATAATTTCTTTATTGATTTCAGCAATATCGATTATGCTTAAAAGTTGCTTTAGCTTTTCAATTACAACTTCGTGTTTCGCAATCTTACTAAGCAAATAGTATACGTTGCTAATAATTACGGGAGTTGTAAAACCTTTAATCGTGTTGTTTTCACACAAAGAAAATATCTCACTAGCATAATCTGCAAAAGGTTCTCGGTCAAAAAAGAAATCAAGAATTACATCCGAATCAATTAATACGTAATCCATTTACAGATGTTTTTTTTCGATTGCCTTGATAAGTTCTTCTTTATAATCAAAATCTTTTGGAAGCTTGAAAGATCCTCTCAAAGATTTTACAATTGGACTAACTTTCACAGTTTCCTTTTTGACCTCGTCTTTCGTTAATGATTTCAGATAATTCTCAATAATATTCGAAAGACTGCGGTTTTTCTGTTTCGCATAGTCTTTAGCTTTCTGAATTATTTCTTGTTCAAGAACAAGAGTCAATTTGGTATTCATAACTTATGATTTTTGACAAAGATATAAAAATATGCGAGACAACACGTGCAGATTTGGGGAATTTTTGAACGTGCGGAAAACTGGCTACTAACGTTTCGCGCATTTACGCAGGCGCGTCAGAGCGAACTGAGTTCTCTCTGCCGAAGATACTCTTTCTTCGTGAAAACAAGACGTCCAAGCCTAAAAAATCTAGCGCTTGCTTAAATGCGCTGTTAGCAGCTGGTCGTGATTATAAATGCCAACTAAATTTTCCGTCGATTTCCTCGCAAATATAAACTGCGGATTTTCCGGTATCATGCGCAATGTAATATTCGATTTTTAAGTCATTAAGATGAATCAAATTTTGTAAATCTTCGAATTGCCTTATCAACAATAAAAAATTTTTTTTTAGATTCCCAAGTTCAATTATGGAATTTGCCTCCGATACATTTTTCAAATGATAAGTCTCAGTCCAATAAGTCACAATTGATTTTCCCGCTTCAATTTTGATAGTAATATTTCCAACTTTCAACGGAACGCCGTCAGCGATTAACAAAATTCTTTGCCGTATATCGTTAAATTCCATATTTTACTCTTTGTGATTTACGTTCTCGTCGACTTGCTGCTAACGTTTCGCGCAACTACGCAGGCGCGGAAAAGCGAACTGAGTTCTCTCTGCCAAAGATAATGTTTCTTCGTGAATTGCAGACTTCCGGCCATGAAAAACCAGCGCTTGCTTAGTTGCGCTGTTGGGCGAAGACGACTATTTCTTAATGGTCAAAATTTCAAAACAACCGAAACTTGGATTGTTCTCAAACTCTTGGATTTCTGAAAAATGCACTTTTAAAATATTGGCTAATTCCTCAGTTTTCAGATTTCCTGTTCTGATCCAAATTATTTTTGGTGGAAATCCATACAGAGAGTTCAAATCATTGAAATCAGAATCTTGTGTTACTATTATGTAATTGGATTTTCTCGCAAATTCCCAAATAGCTTTATCTGAACTGTCAATGAGATTTTCCTTTTTCACAGAACTTGAACCTGCGAATTCCTCTGGAAGAATTTTAAGTATTCTATGAGAAATATTTTGATCGAAAAGTAACCTCATACAGCAATCTGATAGATTTTATTTTCTCTATCTGCTGCGTAACTTAAAGCCGCATAAATATCCTCTTGGGTTAATTCATCGAAATCCGCAAGAATTTCAGGAATTGTCATTCCAGACGCTAACCAGCTGAGAATGTCGTTTACGCTAATTCTCATTCCTCGGATTGTCGGTTTTCCTCCGCGCTTTCCAGGTTCAATAGTAATTATTTCTTTATAATCTTTCATGAGAATTTATTTTTGATAAATGTACGAATTTGGTTTGGATTTCCAATCGACGTCGAGTTTCTCGCGTTTTCGCCCAACGTTAGCTCGCTAACCGAAGTGGCGGAAATAGGAGCAGAGTTGTCTCTGCTAAGATAGAACTTTCTTGGTTTTGATAATGTTACAATTTACTAAAAACCAGCCATTTTGGTTAGCGAGGGTTAGTGGTCGTGCCTAGTTTAGCTTGGTTAAATCAAATGTTTTTTCAAAAACTTCATCTTCTTTGATGATATTTACCCTTGCAACTTCATCAAGGCCACTAGGTTCTATTTTCTTCTCCGATATCGAAAGAGAAATTTCTGTTTCAGTATTTTTCTCAATCTTAAAAATTCTTTGTTGCTTAGATGAAGTTTTTTGCCATTGTCCTTTCGAATATACATCGTACATCGCATAATTTTGAACCCAAGTGACATAAATATTTGGCTCGTCCATTATCGATTGCAAAAAGTAATAAGTATCAGATCTTTTTTCTGATAAAACCCAACCATTTAATTTATCGAGAATAACTATTCTATCACATTTGATTTCAATTCCGAACTCACCATTTGTCCATTTTCCCAAGAAAGTTTCATTAAGACATTTGGACTGAGCAAAAATGACATTTTGGAAAAGAAAGAAGAATGTAATTTTTATTAGATGTTTCATTTTTCTGGATTTCTTTTGGCATGACCACTAACGCTTCGCCGGTAAGCGAAGTTGCCAATCCAAGCGAAGCAGAGTTTTCTCTGCCGAAGATGAAAATTATTCGTGAACCCACAATTTCCGGCTACCAAAATCCCGGCAATTTCGCTTACCGGTTGTTACCTGCTGCTGCTTTTTGAAATGTTACTTGTAATGGTTTATGATCGCTTAATTTGTTCCAGTCGTCGTAAATGCCGATTTCAACATTTTCGATTAAATCTATAAATTCTTTTGATGCAAAACAATAATCGATATGATAAGGTTTATCTCGATGTCGATATAAGTAAAATGTTGGATGATTTTCCTCGCCAGGTATTTGATTTAAATGATGATGATAGGCGCTAAAAATATTTAGCTCGGCAAGCTTTTCAATAACGTTTGCATGATTGCTTTTTCGATGCAATTTGTCCCAAATGACATTACTATTAAAATCACCGATCATGATTACTTTTTCGGTTTTAAGCAAATCTTCATAATAGTGAATTGCCTTCCAAACCTGACCGATATAATTATAGTTTACATCTTCATTATTAAATGCCCAGATTGCAAAAAGGATAAAATCGTACTCTCCGCCGGAAACTTGAATCGGTACGATTGTTTTGATTTCAGGATTGTGAATTTCAAGCAATCTAAGTTTATAATTCCCGTAAGAAAAAATTCCGAGTCCTTTGTTTAAATTTTTGCCGAACCATAAAGAATCGTTTGGTTTGAGTGTTTCAGGGTTGAGGAATATTTTCCCAATGTGTTCGCATTCTGGAATAATTAAAATATCCGGCTTGTATCTGAGAATTGATTCAGCTTTTTTTCTAAACGCCATTTGACAATTCCAAGTAATTATCTTCATCTCGATTTTTTATGCGCAATCTTGGCGCAGTTGCAGGTAACGTTTCGCGCATTTGAGAAGTCGCGGAAATAGGAGCAGAGTTCTCTCTGCTAAGATAGAACTTTCTTTGTTTGAAAAATCGCTCAATTACCAACGAACCAGCGATTTATTAAATGCGCTGTTAGTAGCCGTAACTGTACTATTTTTTCAGAAACAGTTTTTTTATAAATATAAAAATAAAATTTGATTTCACTTTTTTCCGACTTCTCACATCATTAATTTCAAAACTACCATCTTTCATAAAATCTATTCTGTAAATTCCTGTTCCATCGTCAGTCGTTCTTGGTAGACAGTCGAATGACTTTATTAAAACTACCATTGCTGAAATTCCACCATATGGATAACCGTAAGGATAAAAATCAAGTTGAGCTTGGCTATCAGAAATTTTATAAAGATTTAAATATTTTAGATCGCAATTGACAACCAATGATTCTATGAGCGAATAGAAATGCCAAACAATGTCATCTATTTTTTTAGTTTCAAAATCAGGTTTGATATCGTTTTCTGAAAAGTAGAATTTTTTTAAAACTGAATCCGGAAAAACTTTTAACCAGAACTCGTCAGTTTCAGGTAAACTGTTATTTTTAGCTGATTTTATTAGGTCATAGACATTGCTTAACTTTTTGAAGTTTTCTTCATCAAAAAAATCAAATCTTATATAGCATTTTTGTTCTTCCAAGTTTCGTCTTTTGTTATGGCTACTAACGCTTGGCCGCTCCACGAAGTTGCCGGAAAAGCGGACCAAGTTCTCTCTGCCGAAGATAAACGATGTTCGTGAAAAACAACATTCAACTCACACAAAACCAGGCAATTTCTTGGAACGGCGGTTGTACGACGTTTTACAAATCAATTAAAACCAAATCTAATTCCGAAATCTTAGAAAATCCTTTGTCTGCCGTCACTAACGGAATATTATAAACCAATCCCGTAGCTGCAATTATTGCGTCGGGCAATTTTATAGAATATTTTCTTTTTAATTGAATCGTTTGATCTTTAATTTTTGAATTCCAGTCAATCAAAAAGCAGTCGCCCAAAAGTGATTTGAGTTTGGTTTCTTCCAATTTGGTCAATCCATGAAAACCCAATAATTCAATTTCAGAAATAAAGGAAATCCCAAAATCATATTCTAGAAACGGTTCGATAATTTTGTTTCCTTCATGAAGATAAATAAGGAAATTTGTATCGGCGATAAAATCAATCCTCATTTTCTCTCGATGAAATTTGATATTTTAATCCGTCGATATTTCTTTTAAGTTTGCCAAAATGTTTTGACAAATTTCCAGATTTGGTCGATTTCCTAAGTTTTTCACTAAGAATCTTAGAAGTGTTTTTCAAATTTGATTTGTCGATAACAACTGTCATGGCTAACTATTTTTCCAAAAATACGAAAATATTTTCATGATTGCGTTTCGTGACCGAAAATGTCGTACAACGTTAGGCCGCTAGCCGAAGTTGCGGCAAAGCGAACTGAGTTTTCTCTGCCAAGATAAAACTTTATTCGTGAAGAAAGAAGTTCAATTTACTGAAAACCCGCAATTTTGGCTAGCGGCGGTTACAAGACGTTTGTTCACTCTAAAAATAAATCAGCAATTTTAAATGAGCGCTGTCCAACATTTCCAGTAGATAGCTCTTTATAAGAATTTCTCAAGTATGTTATATTTTGGTTTTGAAATTTGTCTACAACTACCCTTTGGCTATTATTTATGAGATAAACTTTTGGGAGGTCATTTTCTTTCAATTCAATTTTTACATCGTCCAAACTGGATCGTGAGTTATCGATCTCAAAATTATGGCCTTCTTGTTTAATCACCATCGGGAATAGCGTTGGAAAGTCTTCATGGATTTCATACTTAGGCTTAAAAGTTACGGTAATTTTTTTTTGATTTTCTATATAAGGAAGAATTTCGACGGATATGCTATCGACTTTATGCTCGACGAATTTCAAAAGTATTGAATCGCCTTTTATTTCGTAATTTCCGTAACCAGAATCGTTAACTATATAGTAATCGGCGCAACGTCGCGTGGGAGGGTTTTTCAACCTGCGCTGGTTTAAGGTAATAGGAGAAAAGCCAGAATATTTTATGTAACCTACTTTGTTATTATTTAACAATGTAATATAAGTCAGACTGTCTTTTGTAATGTAGGTTCTGATAATCTTACTCTGAGAGTAAGATTTCAAACAAAGCAGAATTAGAAATATTAACGTAAAGTTCTTCATAAATGTCTTGTAACGCTTGGCCGCTCCACGAAGTTGCCGGAAAAGCGGACCGAGTTCTCTCTGCCGAAGATAACCAATGTTCGTGAAAAACAAACGTTCAACTTACACAAAACCAGGCAATTTCTTGGAACGGCGGTTATACGAATTGTAAAACACTATGAATCAAGGCGTTTTATTAAAATTTCGATTTTAAAATTCATTTGCTTTAAAGCGATTCAGAATTCCTGCTGTGTGAATTTTACAGATTCCAAAAATAATCCACACAGATTCGTGTGAAATTTATCCAATTTCATTTTTTACACAACATGTGTAAATTTTTTCAAGTGTATTTATCACAAATATTTCGCAGAACGTTAAGATTCAACTTTCAATAGAACGATTTAGCGCAAGAAATTTTGACATGACTTTGTAGCATTTTTTTAAAATATATTTTTTGCTACAACTTCTGTAGCATTTTTATGCAACATATATTTTTGCTACAAATTGCCCTCCAGGTTTTGCGACATTTTTACATAAATATTTTTTATCACATTTAATTTGCCCAAACGCGTCTGTTATTTTCGCTCTCCTAGATAATAATATTTTTAAATGCAAAGTAACTCTGACGCAATATTGAAGGCAGTTAAAATATGTTTTGGAAGTAAAATTGTCACGCCTGTGTAGCTCGGACAATTCGTATAACGAGCCCCGTATAAGCGCAGTTGCGTCAAAGCGAGACGAGTTCTCTCTGCCGAAGATAAAACTTTCTTCGTGAAAACCAAGCGTTCAACTCACCGAAAACCAGCAATTGCGCTTATACGGTGTTGAGCGCGATTGAATTAATCTTACACTTGTTATCAAATTATGACCATTGCCATAGATTAATGAAATCGGAACAGTTTGACCGTGGAGGTAGCCTGATAAATGCGGATTTAATAATGTTGCTTATGT
>JAEWLN010000029.1 GCA_023457535.1 Bacteroidota bacterium | reverse complement strand
ACTCGACAAACGCTATATCGCCCATTTGTCGCGGCTTAAAAACGACGGCATCCCGAACATCGGGCGCAACATCGTCTTTGGTTTCCAGTTCCATATTTAAAAAAACAGCCCGGCAAATGTCGGGCTTTTCTTTGTTTGAAATTTCTAGAACCGGTTGTCGCCGTCGAGCAGGTTCCCCAGCCCGCCAAGCAAACTGCCTTCTTCGCGGCTGCTTCCGCCTGCTTTGGGCGCCGATGCGATGATGCGGTCTGCCAGACGACTAAACGGAAGTGATTGCACGTAAACGGTTCCGGGTCCGCGCAGCGTCGCGAAGAACAATCCTTCCCCGCCGAACAGCGAATTTTTGATTCCGCCGATGAACTCAATATCGTAATCAACGTCTTTGGTGAACCCGACGATACAGCCGGTGTCTACTTTGAGCACCTGGCCCGGACCGAGTTCTTTTTTAGCCAAAGTGCCGCCTGCGTGGACAAATGCCATTCCGTCGCCTTCCACTTTTTGCATGATGAAACCTTCACCGCCAAAAAGTCCGCGGCCGATTTTGCGTGAAAACTCAATGCCCACGGAAACACCTTTGGCTGCGCATAGGAACGCATCTTTCTGGCAAATGAACTTGCCCTGGTATTCGGTCAGGTCGATCGGCAGGATCTTGCCCGGATAAGGCGATGCAAAACAAACTTTGCTCTTGGTATTGTTCTGGTTCTGGTAGGCCGTCATGAACAAGCTCTCGCCGGTCAGGACGCGTTTCCCGGCCGACAATAACTTGCCGAACAGGCCGGACTGCTGCTGCGAGCCGTCGCCAAAAATGGTCTGCATCTGGATGCCGTTGTCCATCATCATAAAGCTGCCGGCTTCGGCAACGACCACTTCCTGCGGATCGAGTTCAATCTCGACGTATTGCATTTCCTCGCCGTAAATCTGGTAATCAATTTCGTGTGCTAACATGGGATGTTTTTTAATTGGATGATCGTAAAATTATTCAAAAAATCCGATCGGACCAACATCGCAACAGCGCTTTAACGCCAAAAACCCTCCTTTGTCAATAGTCGAGTTTGACCGATGCCATTCCGGCCAGCACGCGCTCCTTTTTGCGGTTGATGCGCGCCGATGAATTGGTGGCTGTAAACTTTCTCGGATTGGGAAGAATGGCGGCAATCCCCGCGGCTTCGCGTTTGGAAAGTTCGTTGGCGCTTTTGCGGTACCAATGCTGCGATGCGGCTTCGGCGCCGTATACGCCATTGCCCATTTCGATGCTGTTCAGGTACACTTCCATGATGCGCTCTTTGCTCCAGAAAATTTCGATCAACACGGTAAACCACGCCTCGAGACCTTTGCGCAGCCAACTTCTGCCCTGCCATAGAAACACATTCTTGGCCGTTTGCTGCGATATGGTACTGCCCCCGCGAAGCTTGCGCCCTTTTTCGTTGCTTTTCATCGCTTTTTGGATGGCGTTGAAATCAAATCCGTGGTGTTTGAAAAATCCGGCGTCTTCACTGGCGATAACGGCCTTTTGCAAATTGGGCGAAATTTCTTCGAGCGGCACCCAGTCGTGGCTGCAAATCATGTCTTGGCCTTCAAAGAGGTTCTCAACGGCACGAATCGACATCAGCGGGGTGTAAAAAACCGGAATAAACCGAAAAAAAATCACGCCAAACAGCGAGAGTCCGATGAACCACAACAGGACTTTGAGCAAAAAGCGCTTTATTTTTTGGAATCTCTTTTTCATACCAGATCTGCTAATTCGGTTCCGATCAAACTGCCGATGGCAACGCCCATGCCGCCGAGCCGCACGCCGCAATATACGTTTTCCGACATTTGCTCGACAATTGGTTTTTTGGTCGGGCCCATTCCCATGATGCCACTCCAGCGGTGTTCGATCGCAAAGTCCCGCCCGGGGAGGATGACCTCGCGCAAAAGTCGTTCGAGTTGACGCTGGATGACGTCCGATTGGCCCAATGACGTGGTAGTCTCGCCTTCAAAGTCCAGGTTCCGGCCGCCTCCGAACAATATCCGGTTGCCGTAATTCCTGAAATAGTAATAGCCGCGGTCCAGGTGGAATGTGCCCCGGATGTCGAGCCCTGTGATCGGTTCAGTGATCAAGACTTGCGCGCGCGCAGGTTTTACCGCACCCTGGGTGAGCTTGGACGCGAATCCGTTGGTTGTAAACAGTATCTTGCGGGTCTTGAACGAAAACCCTTCGAGCGCGACCTCCACACCGCCCGTGGTATCGGAAAAATCAACCACGGCCTGACGGTTCAGAATCAGTATATTGGCCGCATAGGCTTCGCGCAACAGCGCCTGCATCATATCTCCTGTGTCGATTTGCGCTTCAAACGGGTTGAAAATAAGGTATTCGTGTACACCGCCAAATCCAAACCGGTCGACTTCCCTCGCAAAAACATCGGATTTGAAAAAGGGCCGCAGGATTTCGTTGACCATCGGCATACGCGCCAGACATTCGCGATAGCCGGTTTCATCCTGTTGGAGAAATAATTCATAACCGCCATACGGCCTGAAGTCGAGCGCCTTATCGCCCAGCCTTTTTCGCAGCATTTGCAGGCCAAGCCAACGCTTTTGGATCAGCGCGACCACATCGTCCAGGGTATGCGTTCGCAAATCGTCGAGGATTTCCGAAAGGCTGCCGAAGCACGCAAACCCTGCGTTTTTCGTACTCGCGCCCTGTGGCAACATGCCTTTTTCGAGCACGAGTATTTTGGCTTCGGGAAAGCGCTCGCGCAGACGCAATGCTGCATGAAGCCCTACAATTCCGCTGCCGACGATCGTGTAATCAACACCGGTGAACCAATTTTTCAATTCCCAAAAGCTTAAATCCATTTGCCCGATTTTTTTATAAAAATAACTTTTTCAATCGAAATGATAAATATTGTGACGCAGCCAAAGATCGGTTTACGAAAATTTCAGAAAAATAATACAACTACTTAGGATATCCCAACACACAAACGTGTTACTTGTCGATTTGTTATTTAATTTCTTTAATTGTTGAATTATTATTGAAATTACCTCTCTATATTTGAGTTGCTATTTCTAACTAATTCAATCCGAACTATGAAAAACAATTTACTTGCGATTGCATTGCTTGCAGTCTCCGGTGTTTCCCTGGCCCAAACCGGGAAATCCATCTGGAAATCTGCCGCGCAAAGACCCGACGCGGTGGTACTGGCCAACAAAACAAATCTTACTCAACCGCGGCTTTTTGAACTGGATGTGGAGGCGCTCAAACAACAACTTTCGGGCGCCCCGAGCCGATTTGCAGCGCCGTCCCAATCTGGTATCGTGGTATCTTTTCCCAATGCAGACGGCCAAATGGAACGTTTTCGCATACAGGAATCCTCGAACATGGATCCTGAACTGGCTGCGCGTTATCCGGACATCAAGTCGTACATCGGGCAGGGCGTGGACAACCGCGCTTCGACGATCCACTTCAGCGTTTCTCCTTTGGGGGTCCAGACGATGGTGATCCGCGGCGACCAATCGGCGGAATTCATTGAACCGTATACGACGGATAGAAAAACGTACAGCGCATACAAAAAGTCTGACAAATCGGCTGCGATGGGCACGTTTGAGTGTCGTGTTGCCGATGCGGTACAACACCAAAACGGGCGCGACATCACCGCCCGTCCCAATGCTGACGACGCTACTTTGCGTACATTCCGGCTTGCGATGTCTGTAACAGGCGAATACACGGCGTATTTTGGCGGTACCAAAGCCCTTGCGCTGGCGGCGATCAATACCACGATGACACGTGTGAACGCCGTATTTGAAAAAGATTTTGCCGTACGCATGACACTGATCGCCAACACCGATGCGGTCATTTACACCAGCGCCTCGACAGATCCATACTCTAATGCGTCCACGGGAGCGGGCGGCGCCTGGAATTCGGAGTTGCAAAACACGCTCACGTCGGTTATCGGGAACGCCAATTATGACGTTGGTCATTTGTTTGGTGCATCGGGCGGTGGCGGAAACGCAGGTTGTATCGGGTGTGTTTGCGTGGCCAACCAGAAAGGCAGCGGCTACACTTCGCCTGCAGACGGCATTCCGTCAGGAGACAATTTCGACATTGATTATGTGGCGCACGAACTGGGCCATCAATTTGGCGCCAACCACACCTTTACGCACAGCAATGAAGGAACGGGCGTGCAAATGGAACCGGGATCCGGATCGACGATCATGGGTTATGCCGGTATCACTTCGCGCGATGTACAGCCACACTCTGACGCCTATTTCCATGCCGTAAGCATCCAGCAGGTGACCAATAATGTCAAAGCCAAAACATGCCAGGCCAATACCGCTACGGGCAATTCCATCCCGACAGCCAATGCCGGAGCAGACTTTACGATCCCAAAAAGCACGCCGTTCATGCTCACCGGAAGCGCTACCGATGCCAACGGCGACGCGCTGACCTACAACTGGGAACAAATGAATTCGGGGACTTCAACCACGACGGTTCCGAATGCGACCAAAACATCAGGACCTAACTTTCGCTCTTATAATTCCACCACAACGCCTACACGCTATTTTCCACGAATGCAATCGGTACTGGCCGGCGCAACCACAACCGCCGGAACCGAGGTGACGCATGAAGCGTTGTCATCCGTTGCCAGAACCTTTAATTTCAGGTTTACCGTTCGCGACAACCGCGCAGGCGGCGGCGGAAACAACAGCGATGATACGGTAATTACCGTTAACGCCACAGCAGGCCCGTTTACGGTCAATTCGCCCAATACCACGGTTTCGTACGCGGGCGGCAGTTCGCAAACCATTACATGGGCTGTGGCCGGAACAACTGCAAATGGTGTGAATTGCGCCAATGTCGACATTCTGATCTCGCATGACGGTGGAAATTCGTGGAACATGTTGCTCGCCGCCACGCCCAATGACGGTACGCAGGCCGTGACGATCCCAAATGTGGCGGGCAGCCAGAACCGCATCATGATCAAAGGTACGAACCATATTTTCTTTGATGTGTCGAACACCAATTTTACCATTACGGCCGGTTCGTCCGATGCCGTTGCGCCATCGGCTCCGACAAACCTTGCCGCATCGGGTACGACGCAAACCACGACCAACTTAGCGTGGACCGCATCGACCGACAATGTGGGCGTTACCGGCTATGACGTTTACCAAAATGGTACATTCAAAGCCAGTACCGCAGCGACCTCTTATGCCGTTACAGGACTTACGGCTTCGACGGCCTATTCATTTTACGTGCGTGCCAGGGATGCGGCAGGCAATGCCTCGGGCAACAGCAATACGGTTAATGTAACGACGCTGGCTCCGGCGCCTGATACTACTGCGCCATCAGCCCCGACCAACCTTGCGGCGTCGGGCACGACGACCACAACCACTAATTTATCCTGGACCGCATCGACAGACAATGTGGCGGTCACCGGATACGATGTGTATCAGAATGGCACGTTCAAAGCCAGCACTACGTCTCCTTCGTACGCGGTTACCGGACTTACCGCAGCAACTGCCTACACTTTTTATGTCGTCGCAAAAGACGCAGCGGGCAATGCATCGGCACAAAGCAATACTGTGAACGTCACCACGCTTTCCACGACATTGAATTACTGCACATCTGTAGCGACCAATACCAACGACGAACGCATCGGACGCGTGGTATTTGGCACGATCAACAACGCGTCGACCGGATCGGCTGGTTATGAAAACTTTACGGCATTGTCTACCAACGTCACGCGCGGATCGGCCAATACGGTGACCATTACGCCAACGTGGCTCAATTCAGTATACAGCGAGGGCTACGCCGTATTTATCGACTACAACCGCGATGGTGATTTTAGCGATGCTGGCGAAACAGCATGGACGCGCTCGGCTACGACGGCTACTCCGGTATCGGGCACGATTACGATTCCGACCACGGCAGCCCTGGGCGCCACACGTATGCGCGTTTGTATGCGCTACAACGCCGTCCCGACCGCATGTGGCTCATTTACTTACGGACAGGTCGAAGATTACACCATCAATATTGTTTCGGCTGCACGCGACGCTGAAGAAACGCAGGAAACAGCCGCACTTCAACGCTCTGTCTACCCGAATCCGGTAAGCGGTGACGAACTTTACGTTTCCGGTGTGGTTCGCGGCAACTACAGAATCGTAAGTTTGCTGGGCCAGGAAATGGCGCGCGGAACGGTCGAAAACGGCGTCATTCCGGTATCTGGAATTCATGCAGGTACGTATCTGCTCGAGATCGAATCGGGTGGAGAACGCGTGGCCAAGCGCTTTATCAGGCAATAAATTTATCTCTATTTTAACGCAAAGGCTATCTCTCCGGAGGTAGCTTTTTTGCGTTGGAATGCGTACTTTTAAGCGCGAAAAAAATCAAACAAATGAAAAAAATTGTCCTTTTAACCCTTTCGATGATGAGTCTATCTGCTGCCGCGCAATCGGTGATGACGCCGGAATTACTTTGGAAATTGGGCCGTGTGACGGGTCTTGGCATTTCAAAAGATGGAAAAAACGTAGTGTATAAAGTGGCGACGCCCTCGGTCGATGAAAATAAATCCAGTACCAAATATTTCACCGTGCCGGTCAACGGTGGCAGTCCTGCCGAGGTGACCGACTACAAAGCGTTGCTACAAGACCGAAGTCTTTCACCCGACGGTAATTACATTGCCTACCATGAAGAAGTGCAACTCGAAAACATACTCGGAAAAGACGTTCATCCCGACCTTAAAAAAGCCGACGCCCAAATCTACAATGGCCTTGATTACCGCCATTGGGACACCTGGTATGAAGGCAAATTCAACCATGTGTTCATCCGCGAAAACAAGCCCGGATCCAAAGGGACTGACATTTTGAAAGGCGAATTGTACAACGCGCCGACAAAACCATTTGGCGATGAGAACGACTATGTTTGGTCTCCGGATGGCAAAAGCTTGTTGTACGTGACCAAGAAAAAAACGGGAACGGCCTACGCGATGAGCACCAACACAGACATTTTCCAATACGACGTACAAACGGGCAAAACCATCAACCGAACCGAGAAAAACACGGGCTATGACGTGGCGCCGCAATTTTCTCCCTCGGGTGATTTGAGTTGGCTGCAAATGAAACGCGAAGGTTATGAAGCCGATAAAAATGACATTATCGTAAGCCACAAAGGCCTCGACATCAACCTGACCGGCGGTTGGGACGGCACCGTAGACCGCTTCAAATGGGCTCCCGATGGCAAAAAAATATATTTTATCGCCGCCGTCGACGGGACCAAACAATTGTTCGAAGTAAATTTTCCGGGACTGACGCGCATTGCCATCACGGTGCGTCAGGTAACCAAGGGCGAATTTGACGTTGTCGACCTGGTTGGATTCAGCGGCAATGCGATCATTGTTGCGCGCAATGACATGAACCACGCGCCGGATTTATTTAGCTACGACCTCAGGAAAAACAGCTGGAAACAGCTGACTAATGTCAATGAACCGATATACAAAACGCTTTCACTGAGCAAAACCGAGCGCCGCTACGTCACCACCACCGATGGCAAAAAAATGCTCGTTTGGGTGGTTCTGCCGCCCAATTTCGACGCCACAAAAAAATACCCGACGCTGCTGTATTGCCAGGGCGGGCCGCAATCGCCGCTGACGCAGATGTATTCGTTCAGGTGGAACTTTCAGCTGATGGCCGCCCAGGGCTATATTGTCGTAGCGCCAAACCGTCGCGGCATGCCCGGCCATGGCGTGGAGTGGAACGAATCAATCAGCAAGGATTGGGGCGGACAGGTGATGCGCGACTACCTGTCGGCGATTGACGATGTGGCAAAAGAATCTTATGTGGACAAGAATCGTTTGGGATGCGTAGGGCCGAGTTTTGGCGGATATTCTGTATTTTATCTGGCCGGCATTCACAACAACCGCTTTAAGAGTTTTATTTCGCACGACGGCGTGTTCAACATGAAAAGCATGTATGGCACTACTGAGGAACTATTTTTCAACAATTGGGACCACGGCGGCCCGTATTGGGAAAAAGACAATGCGGATGCGCAAAAGGCCTACAACGAATTCAACCCGATCAATAACGTTGACAAATGGAACACGCCGATTCTGATCATTCAGGGCGGCAAGGATTTCCGGGTTCCGATCGGCCAGGCGCAGGAAGCGTTCCAGGCCGCACAGGTACGCGGCATCAAGAGCAGATTGCTGTATTTTCCCGAGGAGAACCATTGGGTGCTTAAACCGCAAAACGCGATCGTGTGGCAACGCGAGTTCTTTAAATGGCTCCGGGAAACGCTGTAGCAAATTTTTAATGAGCGAGGTGCTATTTACAGTTTTTCTGTAAGGAACCAAACGGTTAAAATGCTAACTTGCTGACATGGGAAGGGGGAATTGGAAGTATATCCCAACGAAATAAATCTGACACTTCGCTACAGAAAAACTGTACATTTTGTTAAAAAATGGCTGCCCTAAATCGGGGCGGCTTTTTTTTGCGTGAAGGGTTGAAGCGGCATCCTTTTGCGGCCGGTTATGTGACGTGGGAAAAGCGTTTTCTGAACTTTTCCGCCATGGCTTCAGACGTGTCCGAAGGCCGTAAAAGATACAGCGGAAAACCTGACGGCGCCGCGAATTTGCAGGGCACGCAAAGGCTGGTTCGCCGGCACGCCCACAATAAAAAAAACCCCACTAAAAGTGAGGCTTTCAATAACTTAGGAAATTTTATTCCACTTCGTTCATTTTGAAACTTTCCATAAATTTGGTGGTGTAATTGCCGGCCACATAATCCGGTTCGTCCATCAATTGGCGGTGGAAAGGAATGGTGGTCTTGATGCCTTCGATCACGAATTCGTCGAGCGCGCGCTTCATTTTGCTGATGGCTTCCTCGCGGGTTTGCGCCGTGGTGATGAGTTTGGCGATCATTGAATCGTAATTAGGCGGAATCGTATACCCGGCGTACACGTGCGTGTCAAGACGGATGCCGTGCCCGCCCGGTGCATGAAGGGTCGTAATTTTGCCTGGCGACGGACGGAAATCGTTGTACGGATCCTCTGCATTGATACGGCATTCGATCGAGTGCAGGTTAGGGAAATAGTTCTTGCCGGAAATCGGGATGCCGGCGGCGACGAGTATCTGCTCGCGGATCAGATCGTAATCGATAACCTGCTCGGTGATCGGGTGCTCGACCTGGATGCGCGTGTTCATTTCCATGAAATAGAAGTTGCGGTGCTTGTCGACGAGGAATTCAACGGTTCCGGCCCCTTCGTATTTGATGTATTCGGCAGCTTTCACGGCAGCCTCGCCCATTTTGTTGCGCAGTTCGTCGGTCATGAACGGAGACGGTGTTTCCTCGGTCAGTTTTTGGTGGCGTCTTTGAACCGAACAGTCGCGTTCAGACAAATGACAGGCCTTCCCGTACGAATCACCGACCACCTGAATTTCGATGTGGCGCGGCTCCTCGATCAGTTTTTCCATATACATGCCGTCATTCCCGAACGCAGCGGCGGACTCCTGACGCGCCCCCTCCCAGGCTTTTTGCAGCTCGTCTTCTTTCCAAACCGCGCGCATGCCTTTTCCTCCGCCTCCGGCAGTAGCCTTGAGCATGACAGGATAGCCCATTTCCTTGGCCAGTTTCTTGGTCTGTTCGAACGATTCGAGCAATCCGTCCGAGCCCGGAACACATGGAACGCCGGCTGCTTTCATCGTCGCTTTGGCCGAAGCTTTGTCGCCCATACGGTCGATCATTTCCGGCGACGCGCCAATAAATTTGATGCCGTGCTCCTGGCATATCTTTGAAAACTTGGCATTTTCAGACAAGAAGCCGTAGCCGGGATGGATCGCGTCGGCGTTGGTGATCTCTGCCGCAGCGATGATATTGGACATTTTAAGATAGGACAGGTTGCTTGGCGGCGGTCCGATACATACGGCTTCGTCGGCAAACTTTACGTGAAGGCTTTCCGCATCGGCAGTGGAGTATACCGCTACGGTCTTGATACCCATTTCACGGCACGTGCGGATGACGCGCAACGCGATTTCGCCTCTGTTTGCGATTAGTATTTTTTTAAACATCTTTATTGAATTTGAAAATTTGAAAATTTGAAAATTTGAAATTCTTCACCCGATTGACATCTGGCAAAATTCAAAGTCTCAAACCATTAAGATGGGTCAACCAGGAACAGCGGCTGGTCGAACTCTACCGGTGATGAGTCGTCGACAAGGATCTTTACGATTTTGCCCGACACTTCCGATTCGATCTCGTTAAAGAGTTTCATCGCCTCGATCACGCACAACACGTCGCCTTTGGCAATGGCTGAACCCACTTCAACAAACATGGGTTTGTCCGGTGCCGGCTTGCGGTAGAACGTACCGATAATCGGGGATTTGATGGTAATGTATTTTGAATCCTCTGAAGTGGCAGCAGCAGGAGCAGCAGGAGCGGCCGGGGCAGCGGCGGCAACCGGGGCAGCCTGTGGCAATGCATGCTGGACAGGGGCTTGTTGCAGATAAGTGATTTCCGGCGTATTCCCTTCGAGTGTCGTACGGATGGTCACCTTGACGTTGTCCATCTCGAGTTTGACTTCGGCCACGCCGGTATTGGACACGAATTTAATCAGGTTTTGAATCTCTTTTAAATCCATAATATTTGTTTTTTATCGTTTAGTTATTGTTTGTTGTACGCCCATTTGAGGTAGATCGCGCCCCAGGTGAATCCGCCGCCAAATGCCGCGAAAATCAGGTTGTCCCCTTTTTTGAACCGGTTTTCGAAATCGGACAGCAGCAACGGCAAAGTGGCCGAAGTAGTGTTGCCGTACCGCTCGATATTAACCAGCACTTTATCTTCCTCAAGCTCCATGCGTTGTGCCGTCGCGTCGATGATGCGCTTGTTGGCCTGGTGCGCCAGAAGCCAATCCACGTCGTCTTTGGTCAAACCGTTCTTTTTCATGATTTTTTCGCTGACGTCTGCCATTCCGGTTACGGCGTATTTGAACACCGTTTTTCCGTCCTGGAACACGTAGTGCTGACGGTTCTCGACCGTTTCTTTGGACGCCGGAAGGATTGACCCGCCCGCGTCGATTTTGAGGTATTCGCGTCCGATGCCGTCGCTGCGCAGGATTTCGTCGATCACACCCAGGCCTTCGGTGTTGGGTTCAAAAAGAACCGCGCCCGCGCCATCTCCAAAGATGATGCACGTAGCGCGGTCTGTATAATCGATGATGGACGACATTTTATCGGCGCCGATCAAAAGGGCTTTTTTGTACTTTCCGGACTGGATGAACGCCGAAGCGGTCGACATTCCATATAAAAATCCCGAACACGCCGCCTGCAGATCGTAGGCAAATGCGTTGACGGCCCCGAGTTGGGTCGCGACGTAAACGGCCGTTGCGGCTACCGGCATATCGGCCGTAGTGGTGGCTACGATTACGAGATCGATTTCCGCCGGGTTGATGCCACTTTTTTTGATCAGGTCTTCGCCGGCTTTGATCGCCATGTACGAAGTTCCAAGCTTATCGCCTTTGAGAATGCGCCTTTCCTTGATTCCGGTGCGTGTGGTAATCCATTCGTCATTGGTGTCGACCATGGTTTCGAGCAACTTGTTAGTAAGCACAAAATCAGGAACATAAGCACCCACAGCAGTGATGGCGGCTGTAATTGTATTCATATTTTCGAGTTATTGTCCCACCGGGAACAAGGTATTGTATAAAGAGGTGGAATTTACAAAAAATTCTAAAACTTCCGGATTAGAATCGCTTTTTATTTCAGATGTGACACAACAAAAAAACTCCCACAAAAGGTGAGAGTTCAAGTATGGTTTTATCGTGCTGAATTAAGCAACGGCAGCAGGTGATTTGTCGATAACGACTTGTCCTCTGTAGTACATTTTACCTTCGTGCCAGTAAGCTCTGTGGTACAAATGTGCCTCTCCGGTTACCGGGCAAGTAGCGATCGTAGCAACAGTTGCCTTGTAGTGCGTTCTTCTCTTATCTCTTCTGGTTTTGGAGACTTTTCTTTTAGGATGTGCCATTTTACTATATTATTTATCCGTTAATAGTTTTTTTAATTGGTCCCATCGCGGGTCCGTATCTTCTTGTGTTTCTTCCTTTTTGTGGTCTTTGACAGACAATTCGTTCAGCTTATCAAGCGCGGCCGATTTCAGCGTGCCGTCTTTGATTCCCGGATGTATTTTTTTGAGCGGCACCGACAATGCGATCATTTCATACACATATTGCCTGATGTCGATCTGGTGTTCGCCATGCGGCAGGATCAGCAATTCCTCATTGTCATTGTTGAATTCCTCACCGAATTGGACGACAAGCTTGATTTTCCCCTTGATCGGCAAATCGAACATCTCCCCGGTCAGATCACATGGCACGTGAACGGTTCCGGAATGTTTGAATGCAAGCTCAAGCATAGTGCTTTTCTTCTCTAAAACTACATGGACTTTGATGTCGGCGCTTTCAAATTCGTCGTAATCAAAGTCGTCAAAGAACGCTTTTGTAATCTGATAATCAAATTGGTGTTTCCCTTGCTTTAACCCCACGAAAGGAATTAAAAATTCATTCGTTACTTTCATCGCACAACAATTTGAGCGTGCAAAGATAACAAATTATTACACAATCAAAACGCTTGGCCGCATTTTTTTACCGATTATTTCTTTCTTCCTGCTTTTCCTTGACTTTCATCGGGTTGGCACTGATTTCAGCATGTTGGTTGCGCGAGTGATAAATGTCGATGGCCAGGTAAACCGCTTCGAGGAAAGACTGATGGTCCGCGACACCTTTGCCCGCAATGTCATAAGCCGTTCCATGATCCGGCGAGGTCCTTATTTTTTCGAGCCCGGCCGTATAATTGACGCCTTTCCCAAAAGACAATGTCTTGAACGGGATCAACCCCTGATCGTGATAGGTAGCGATGACGGCGTCGAATTGTTCGTATTGGCCGCTTCCAAAAAAACCATCGGCCGGAAAGGGTCCAAAAACCAAGGTTCCTTTATCGAACATCTTTTTGATCGTTGGCTTTATGATTTCCTGCTCTTCCTTTCCGATTACACCATTGTCGCCGCTGTGCGGATTGAGCCCGAGTAACGCAATCTTAGGCTTGGCGATACTGAAATCGCGGATCAGCGTTTTTTTGACCGTTTCGACCTTTTGCATGATCAACGCCGGGGTCAGGTATTTCGACACTTCGTTGACCGGCACGTGATCGGTTAAAAGGCCCACGCGCAAATTGTCCTGAACCATCAGCATCAGCGCGTTGCCTTCAAGTTCCTGGTTCAGATAATCGGTGTGGCCGGGAAATTTGAAGTCTTCAGACTGGATGTTGTATTTATTGACCGGCGCGGTGACCAAAACATCGATCGCACCTTCTTTGAGCGCCTGGGTGGCAGCCACAAAGGACTTGATCGCATATTCGCCCACCTTTGGGTCATTGGTCCCGAACGCAAGGTCGACGCTCTCACGCCATACGTTAAGTACATTGATCTTGCCCGTCACAATTTGATCCAGATGGTCGATGCCGTGTAAGTTCGCCGTGGATTCGAATGTCTTTTTGACAAACGACAAAATTTTGACGTTCGCAAAAATAACAGGCGTGCACAGTTCGAGCATCCGCGCATCCTCGAAGGATTTGAGCACGACTTCCGGGCCAATGCCGTTCAGGTCACCAATCGATATGCCTACGATAATATTTTCTGCTTTTTTCATGTGCTCGACGCGTATTTTGGCTAATTTTGACGTGCAAATTTATACAAAATAAACCAATGTTTACAGGAATAATTGAAACGCTCGGCACGGTGCGTCAAATCGTTCGTGAGGCAGACAACCTGCACATTACGATGGAATCAAGCCTCACACCCGAACTCAAAATCGACCAAAGCGTTTCACACAACGGCGTGTGTTTAACCGTGGTAGCCATTAACGGCAGCCTTTACACGGTAACGGCGATTCGCGAAACATTGGAAAAAACCAACATTGGCAATTGGAAAACCGGCGATGTGATCAATCTTGAACGCGCGATGAAACTCGGAGACCGTCTGGACGGACACATCGTACAAGGCCATGTGGACCAAACCGCGGTCTGCACCCAGATAAGTCAGGCGGGCGGGAGCTGGCATTTTACGTTCCGGTATGATCCGTCGCACCATAATATCACTATTGAAAAAGGTTCGGTTACGGTAAACGGCGTCAGTCTGACAGTTGTCGCGTCAAAGCCAGATACATTCAGTGTCGCCATTATCCCATACACATTCGAACATACGAATTTTCAGTCATTCGGGCCAGGAACGGTGGTAAATCTCGAGTTTGACGTCATCGGAAAATATGTGGCGCGGCTCCATGCGCTACGCCTTTAAAAACAAAACTCCGGCTTATGCCGGAGTTTTTTTATTCTTATGCTGATACACTTTATAGAGACCGTATGAGAGTGCAATAATGGTCAGAAACACCACACCTCCGTCCACAGGTAACCCTGGTGGCGGCGGAACTTGGGGCGGGGGCGGTCCAGTGGGCCCGGCAAACGCAAAACTTGTACAAAGCAGCGCCAGACCACTTAAAATGCTATTCGGGACAATTCTCATAGGGTGTAAAAATAAATAAAAAATCTATTTAACAAAACTTTTTGCTCGATTATTCCAAATTAAAAAACCGTCTGCAAAAATACGACTTCAAACCACAAAACCTAATTCCAACGGTTATATTAACGTAAAATTGAACACTTTAGTAGCAATGCGCACAAATTTTCTTGCAATTAGGTCAATTTTTATCGACAAAAAAAAGACTTCCCATCCAGAAGCCTTCCATTTTGTGGTCCCACTTGGGCTCGAACCAAGGACCACCTGATTATGAGTCAGGTGCTCTAACCAACTGAGCTATAGGACCAGTTATAGCGTGCAATAATACTACTATTTTTAGTACGCACCAAATGTTTGCGGCGTTTTTGTAACGCTTCACCATGCGATTTTTGCAGGTCATTTTTATCCAATACGTTACAAAAACCCATCCGGCAAAAATCTTATCTGATTTCCTGGCACAACTCGATCAAAACGCCATTGGTGGTCCTGGGATGCAAAAATGCCACCAGCTTGTTGTCTGCGCCTTTCTTTGGCGTTGGGTTAAGTACCGTAAAACCTTCGGCTTCGAGTCTGGCAATTTCCGCAACGATGTCCTCCACGTCAAAAGCAATGTGATGAATGCCCTCCCCTTTTTTGTCGAGAAATCTGGCAATCGGACTTTCTGGCGTAGTGGCTTCGAGCAGTTCGATTTTGTTCGGACCTACCTGAAAAAACGACGTCCTGACGCCTTCACTTTCCACCTCCTCCATTTTATATGCCGGCGCGCCAAACAATTTTTCGAAAATTTCATTCGACGCCCCGATGCTCTTCACGGCGATACCGATGTGTTCTATTTTATTCATGGGTTTGATTTACGCAAAGTTCGCAAAAAAAGTTTAGTGTTTCAAGTTGCCGTCGTTCGACACTCGACGTTCGACCTTCGACCTTCGACACTCGACGTTCGACCTTCGACGTTCGACGTTCGACCTTCGACGTTCGACATTCGACGTTCGACGTTCGACATTCGACGTTCGACATTGGACATTCGACGTTAATCTATAATTCGTAACTTTGCCCCATGGAAACGAACAGACAAAAGAAAATCGGCGCGTTGCTTCAAAAAGACCTTGTAGATATTCTTCAGGGCGAAGTGCGCAAAAACAACATCCCCAACCTCGTGATCTCCGTATCCAAGGTCAGCGTGACCAGCGATCTGTCGGTTGCTGCGGTCCATTTAAGCATCTTCCCGCAGGAAAAAGCCGCCGAGACGTTGGCTGCCATCAAATCCAACACACCGCTGATCAAGCACGATCTGGCCC
>JAEWLN010000028.1 GCA_023457535.1 Bacteroidota bacterium | reverse complement strand
GCGCCATACCGATGGCCGAAATGGCCACCTGCCCCGGATTGGAAACACACGGCAAAATGTTGGCTGCGACAATCTGCGGACCGCCCGTGAATATAAATTCTTTGATCGGAACCACGCACGCGGTAAGCGTATTTTGGCCATCACCGTACACTTTATGCAATTTCACGACGCGAAACGTGCCCACGGCGGAAATATTGAGATTGGGAATCTGGTTCAAAAGTGCGTAGGCTGTCAGCAGCGTGGGTTCGGCGTTGGCCGTGGCGGAAACGCCCGTAATCGGATGCATCCAAGCGCCTGTAGCTGGATCGTATTTTTGAAGCCAAAAGGTGTGTTGCGCAAACGGTTCGTTCGAGGCGTAATTGATCAGGATGTTGAACGAGCCGCAATTCTGCTCGACATCCACCGATTGGCTGAGTATCGCATAGCCGGGCATGTTGACCGTGATGGTACGCTGTCCGCAATCGTCTTTGATAAACAATGTATAGGCGCCCGCAGGCAATCCGGACATGTAGAATGTGCCGTCTGCCGGATTGATCTGCGCCGATGCATCGTACGGCAACACCTGCGGAAACCCAACCGGTGCGGCGTTGAAAATAATTTGTGTCACCTGGCTGTTTTGCACGCCGATGCGCACCGATGTCGTATCAGGACCACATCCGCGCAAATACCCGATCAATACCGGTTGCGCCCCCGATGATGGTATGACGATGTCGTACTCATAAGTTTGCCCGCACACGCTGACAACCTCAAAGGTATAGGCTCCTGCCGGAAGTTGGGACATCTGGAAGAATCCGCCCTGAATGTAAGGCGAAGCATCAAACGGCACTCCCTGGCTGAAGGACGCGGGTGCCCCCGTGATGACGACCTGCGCGACCCGGACGCCGTTCTGGCCGGGCATCGAAACTTGTCCGAATCCGCAGTTTTGCGGCAACATCGAATAGCCGGGTTCAGGCGGATCGCCAATCAGGATAGTGGCTTGCGCGGTACGTCCGCAGCTATCGGTGACTTGCACGGTATAATTTCCCTGCGGCATCAACGCAGTACCGGTCGGGGCAAAGATAATCGGCAATTCCGCGAACGGTCCCGGAAATGCCGCGTTAAACGCCAACGGGTCGAACCCGGGCGGCGCAGACACAAAGGATACCGTTAGAGGCAACACATAATTGCACGCTTCAATCGCAAAATTAGGCGTACACTGCGGGCTGGACGAAACCGACGCGGAAAACGCCTCATCGATCACGTTTCCTGTCGTGGTCGTGACGTATCCGCATTGGTCGGTGACCGTTACATCTACGGTGCACATCTGGCCGTTGAAATACGGGATCGTCGTTTCAAACTCCTGCGAATCCGGTGCGCCGTTGGCTACCGTTTGCCATATTTCCTGAACTCCGGACGGGGTGTGTACGACATACCGTATCGATACCGGATACGAAATCTGGCCGGTCAGCGCGGTCAGCTCGTGTGCGACCCTTATCGATTGGCAATCGGCAAGGGCACAACCCTTGGGCTGTAAAGCGTCGAGATGGAATGTTTGCGGCGGATTGACAAGCGTAAAGGTTTGCACTACCGCATCGCCACAAGCGTCGTGCACGCGTATGGCGTATTGTCCCACGGGCAGATTTTGAAATACGGGCGATGGCTGCGGCGGCACGGTGACCGGCCCGGAAATGATTTCATACGAAACGGCCGCGCCCTGATTGACCGCCACGCTGATGGATCCGTTGCTGCAAACGCTGCTGCCCGATAAATAATAGGTCAGCGGGACGACCAGGTTAAAAATCCCGATGTCCTGCTGGGCGCTGTTGGTTTGCCCGTTCAGCGTCTGTGTTGCGATGACGCGGTATTGCCCTGCGGATAATCCGTCGATAAAGGTTGCAGAGGTCGTCGCTACCGGCGCAGTTGTATCGGGCAGCAGGTATACGGCGAATACGATGCTCGATCCCGGTGTTGCGTTTACGGGCAAAAACTGGATCGTTCCGTTTCCGGTACAGGTTTCATCGGTTTTGGTAAGCGACAGCGTAAAACTGGTCAATTGGGCGTGACCTGTCTGTGCGATAAGGATCACAACGGTCAATAACAGACGTTTCAATAACGTAATCATGTGGGTTTTGTTTGGCAGTTGAATGTAGGATACTGCTTTCAAAAACAATCCAGCGCGCCGATACCCTACTGAAATAAAAAAAGCAGGAGTGCCTGCTTCTTTGTATCGGTTACAATTCCTGTGCGAGCGCGGTGATCCGCTTGATGTCCTGCTCTTTGCTTTTGGGATAAATCAGCAATACGTCTTCTTTGTCGACAATGATGAAATCGTCGAGTCCGTCAATGATGATCATTTTTTTGGCATCGCTCCTGATGATGTTGTTGTGCGCATTCTCAAGAATGACCCTGGCGTTGACCACGGCGTTGTTCTGGTTGTCCTTGCCGAGTTTTTCGTGCAATGAACCCCAGGTGCCAAGATCATTCCAGTCAAAAGTAGCCGGCAGCACGTAAACGTTTTGCGCGTTTTCCATCACGGCGTAATCGATCGAAATGTTTTGGGCCAGCGCATAATTGTCGTTGATGAATTGCACCTCGTCGGGCGTGTTGTACACCGGCAAGCCTTCCTGGAACATGGCGTTCATCTGCGGCTGGAACCGCTCGAAAGCCTCTGAAATGGCGCGCGCGCTCCAGATGAAAATGCCGCCGTTCCACAAAAAGTTTCCGCTTTCAAGGAACGTTTTAGCCGTCTCATAATCCGGTTTTTCGCGAAATTGCCGCACTTTCTTGATCCGGTTCCCGTCCGATTGGTCAAATTCAATATAACCAAAGCCCGTATTGGGGAATGTCGGCTGGATGCCAAGCGTCATCAGTGCATTCTCGCGCGAGCAAAAGTCGAAGCACGCTTGTAGGTTCTCTGAAAAAGCCGCCTCATCTTCTATCCAGTGATCGCTGGGCGCGACAACCATTACCGCATCGGGGTTTTCCTTTTGGATCTTGAGCGATGCATATAAAATGCAGGGCGCGGTGTTGCGCATGGCCGGTTCGAGCAAAACGTTCGCGGGAGTTGCCATCGGCAGCTGATCGAGTACGATCTGGTGGTAGCGCTCATTGGTCAAAATCAGGATGTTTTCAGCCGGAATCAGTTGCGACAACCGGCTGAACGTTTTCTGAATCAACGTTTGCCCGGCCCCGAGCATGTCGTGGAACTGTTTCGGGAAATCGGTCGTGCTGACAGGCCAAAAGCGCGAGCCCACGCCGCCGGCCATCAAAATGGCGTAATAATTCTTATTCATCGTGTCGTAAAATTTGGTACTGTTTCCACTTCGGCGTTCGGGTTGAAAAGGTACATTTTTCCGGAGTTGATCTCAACGCATTCATAGCGTTTGGTGCGCAGCGCGCCTTTGCGGAACAACCGGCCGTTGTGTATCCTGAACACGCTGCCGTAAGGGATTTCAAAGATATAATTTTTATCTGTTGGTTGATCGTATTGTTTGAGGGCCAGCGACAGTGTGGCGTCTGTATCGCTGCTGGCTGCCGGATTCCTGAAATGGCGCGCGAGCAACGGCAAAAGCTGCGACGGAAAAATCTCGGGCCTGATAAACGGCACCATCAACCGCTGGAACGTATATTTCCACTCGTGTCCGTGCGGCTTGATGTTGCGTCCGAATTGCTCAAAAGCGACCAAATGTGCGATCTCGTGAACCAGCGTCATCAAAAAACGGTATTTGTTCAAACTGCCGTTGACCGTAATCTCGTGCTTGCCGGTGTGCGCTTTCCTATAATCGCCGTGACGTGTGGTGCGTTCGTTGACGATCTTCAGATGCACCTCGTGGGCGACGATGAGTTCAAACACCGGTTTGACGGCGTGTTCGGGCAAATATCGGGTGAGCGTTTCGTTCAAAGTTATATTTTATCGGGCAGAGTTTACAGAACTATGGAGTAGTTGACGAGACGGGCAAAACCTTACCGTTGAAAAATTGCTGGCCGTTGAGCGCAAAATCGCCGATGAACCGCGCCATGTCTGCCGGTTGGACAGGCGCCTGGTATCCGGGGAAAGCCTCGGCGAGCATTTCTGTCTGCACCGACCCGAGCGCCAGCACGTTGAACGCTATGCCTTGTTCGCGGTATTCCTCGGCCAATAATTCGCTGAGCGTAATGACGGCGCCTTTGCTTGAACTGTAGGCCGAGAGCCCCGCAAATTTGACGCTGCCCTGAACTCCGCCAATAGACGATATCGACACTACATGGCTGCCTTTTTTCAGGTACGGCAAACACACCTGGGTGAGCGCGGCCACCGCAAAAACGTTGACTTTGTACACCCGCTCAAAATCCTCACGCGTGGTTTGCGCAAAAGGCTTGAGCACGAGCGCCCCGGCGTTGTGGATGATCGCATCGACGTGGTGCCACGAAGCCAGATATTGCTCGGTTGCGCGCCAATCGTCCGCGGCCAGATCCACAGCCAGACACGTGATATTGGGATGTTGCAGCAATTCCGACGGCGTTTTGCGCGAAAGGGCCAGCACCTGATGCCCGGCATCGGCGAGTTGCAACGCGAGTTCAAACCCGATACCGCGACTGGTTCCGGTAATAATGATGTTTTTCATGGGCCAAATTTGCCGTAAAAATAACCATAAACCCGACGCATCGCAAATATCCCGAGCCTTTTGCGCCAAAAAAGCTACGCCCATTGGAAGTAAATCGGGACATATACGAGCCAAAACGGCCAGTATTCCCAGTGCGTGAGCCGATGCCACCACAGTTTCAAGGCGCTGGGACGGTAAAGTGGATTTCAGATTTTTTATCGGCAGACAAGTCGTGATGGGTCAGACTTACCGCCGGATTTTGAAGCACGACCTGCGTGATGCTCAGCGTTTGCAAAAATCCGTTGCGGTTGATCACCAGACCATTTTCAGGGTCCGACTCCTGGGTGTATCGGTGAAAGCGAAACATTTCCGCAGGACTGGCCGACGGCCGCACCTCCATAAAACCGTCAAACCATTTCTGGCGGCGATCGCGTACTTCTTTAGGATACAACGTGGTCGAGGACCAGATCTGATTTTGCATCGCATCGAGCGCTACGGATTCCTTTTGCGCGCCATCCCACCGCAGCTGGAAAAGTGCGCCGGAGGCAAAACACACGATCGTAAACGGTTCGATGCCTCGCAGATTTTGCGATGACCATGCTTCGATCGGCGATGCGGCGCCCATCAGATCAAGCACGACGAGCCCGCGACTTTTGCGGTACGGCGGCTTCCACTGGTGTTTTTCCGACGCGCCGTTGAGCAATACGATCACTTCGCCCCGGTCCGATACGGCAAACCACGTTCCTCCGGCCCTGGGATCTTTGGGGAAATAAACCAATTTTTGCCCAACGGGGTACGGCCGCGGCTCGAGCGCCGGACGCTTGACGGTTTCGTCGCGGTTGGACGTAATGATGATTTGATCGGACGATTTTACAAATGTTACCGTGCACATTGTTTTTTGTATTCAAGGGTGGAATGGGCAATGCCAAAACCGGCGCCAACTTCAACGGCATACTGCTGCAAGGCCACGCGGATCATGGCCTGGTGGTGGATGCAATGCTCCAGATTGTACAGCAGTTCCCGCCGGTAATTGCTGGGGATGGATACCGGCCCGCCGTCCAGGTTTTGTGCCAACAGCAGCGGTTTGTCTGCGCGCATAAGGCCCGTTTTGATTTGTTCATTTTTTGCCGCGCCGATTCGGTTTGGGTTTGGATTTGAACCTCGCGCGGGCGCAGATCGTAATTGACCACGCCTGACGCGTACTGCGTATGGAGACCAAAACATTTCGATGATGTGCCGCACGTGCTCGCCCACGGTCGCGCCGCTCAAAACAGGGCAAGCGCGGGTATAATCCGAGTCGGAAAGCTGGTCCAGCAATTCGTCAAGGCTGCGGCGTATGGCGATGATGAGATTGATTGGTTTGCGTTCCATCGGCATATAAAGGTAGTCAAAGTTGCAACTTAAAACAAAGTAAGTGCTTTGGTTTGCGGCCGGGTTACATTTTAAAATATTATCTATCACGATTTAATCGGGAAATTGAGGAGATTTCCACAGGACAACTCGGTTTGTTCCACAGGTTTCCCCAGTCGGGAGCACTTTGGCATCGGGCGATCAAATCGCGAAAAACCCAATGGCAACAAGGCCTTGCATCGGGTTAACCCTCCATGGCGTCCCTTTGGCACAATTGTTTCAAAAGACTTTGCATCAACGCACAAAATCTTAAGTTATGAAAAAGTTGTTTTTAATACCAGCCCTCGTTTTGGGATTCACGATTTCAGCCAATGCGCAGGAAGTGACCACAACGACAAAAGTCAAAACAGTTGAAAAATCGGTCGCACAAGACCAGAAAGATTATAAAGAAATCGATCCGGTATCGGTCAACAATGATGCCCTTAAAACGATCCTGACCAAATACAAAGGTCACTCGATCCAGGAAGCGTTCCGCGCTGAGGACGGCGATTACAAACTCGTTTTGAGCAAGGACAAAAAAAGCAAGACCGTGTATATAGCCAAAACCGGTAAAATTATCAAAGAAGCATAGTTAAGTTAAATTGGGTAATGGAGATTCATTCTTCAGAAAGAGGAGGCAATACGCCTCCTTTTTTGTTTTTATATTAACATTTTCATCGGGCGAAAAAGTTAAATTTGTGTCTTGCCAAAAACACAACGATGAGTTCAAAAATCCTCGTAATTGACGACGACACTTCCTTCTGCATCATGCTCAAAACCTTTTTGCAGAAAAAAGGATACGCGGTAACCAACGCGTTCAATGCCGCGGAAGCAGAGGATGTGATCAAAAACCAGACATTCGATGTGGTCCTTACAGACATCCGGTTGCCAGATCGTGACGGTATCGAAATCCTCAAACTGATCAAGCAAACCGCCATGGCCACGCAGGTAATCCTGATGACGGGCTACACCGATATCAAAACCGCTGTCCAGGCCATGAAAATCGGCGCGTTCGATTATGTGGGCAAACCCATCAATCCCGATGAAATCCTGCACACGATCGAACAGTCGCTGCGCAAAAAATCCAATCCGCAAACCGTGGCTGCCGATGACCAACCGACTCAGGCCGCAGCTGCCGTTTCCGATGCGTTCGTGATGGGCGTCAGTGCCCATTCTGACCGATTGCACGAATACATCAGTCTGGTGGCCCCTACCAATATGTCGGTGCTGATCATGGGCGACAGCGGAACGGGCAAAGAATACATCGCCCACTCGATCCACAAGCAAAGCAAGCGCGCATCAAAACCGTTCGTGGCCGTGGATTGCGGCGCCATTCCAAAAGAGCTGGCCTCGAGCGAATTTTTCGGGCACCTCAAAGGCTCTTTCACAGGTGCCATTGGCGACAAAACCGGACATTTCGAAGCGGCCAACGGCGGAACGATCTTTCTTGACGAAGTGGGCAATCTTTCTTATGACGTGCAAATCCAATTGCTGCGCGCGCTGCAGGAACGCAAAGTGAAACCCGTCGGGTCCAACCACGAAATCACGGTCGACATACGCGTGATCGCCGCCACGAACGAAGACCTGGCCGAAGCGGTCAAACGAGGCGATTTCCGCGAAGACCTCTACCACCGGCTCAACGAGTTTTCGATCGCCGTGCCCAGACTTTCCGAGCGCAAGCACGACATCATGATTTTCGCCAACCATTTTCTGGCCCAGTCCAACGCCGATCTCGAGAAAAATATCGCGGGTTTCAGCAAAGAAGTCACCGACTGGTTCCTGACTTATGATTGGCCCGGCAATTTGCGCGAGATGAAAAACACGATCAAACGTTCGGTGCTGCTGACCAAGTCCGATGTGATCGGAATTGACGTATTGCCGCCGGAAATCCTCCAGGTTACGCCCGTTTTGGACGAATTCCAATATGGAAAAGGCAATGAAGAAGAAGCGATCAAACGCGCTTTGGAACGCGCCAACTACAACAAAAGTAAAGCGGCAAGACTGCTCGACATCGACCGAAAGACACTGTACAACAAACTCAAACTATACAACATCGATTTGTGATCAAGGCTGCACTTCGAGCCGCAGTTTGACGATCAGCGTTTCGATACGCGCGCAAATGTCGTCCACATAAACAATGATTTGCTGCGGCGTCATCGAAAGTGTCCGTTCCTCGAGCGGCAACAGCAAATCGGCGATTGAAAACACTTCCATTTGCCGCAGCATCGGAATCATTTTGTGCGCCAGGTCGGCCAGTTTTTTTCCATCGTTCGCCACAGCGGCCTCACGCAGCAGCGCGCAATTCTCGCGGGTGCTGTCAATGAAATTAACGACGATGTGCCGCAGCGCATTCGGGTCGTTCTGCGTAAATTGATTGAGGCTGTCGAGGTTGAACAATTTCCCGTTATCCGCCTGCGCTCTTGCGGCAATTTGCCACGCCGCCGACTCGTTTCGGAAAATCGCGCGCAGCTGCAGCAGCAAATCTTCCAATTGCAACGGCTTGGGATGAAATGTCGTGAACCCGTGCGAGGTAAAGTCATCCGCGGCCAGGTCGCGCTTGCCCGAAAGGGCGACCACGGGCAGCCGTGCAATGGCCGGATCGTTGTTGTTCCGGATGATGCGCACGAGTTCGAACCCGTCGATCTGGGGCATCTGGATATCGGTCAGGATTACATCGTACAACTGCTGTTCGAGCATCGCCTTTACTTTGGACGGATCGTTCTGCGTGGTAACCTCAACGGGATAATGGGCAAAAATTTCGCGCATCAGCGAGAGTTGCGTAGGGTCATCATCGACGATCAGTATCTTTTTTTCGGTCAGGAAACCGGGATTGATCTGGCGCTGTGCCTGATCCAACGGTCGCGCTTGTGAACGGATCGCCGGAATCGAAATGGTAAAAATCGACCCTTGCCCCTGCTCGCTTTCGAGTGTAATGTCGCCGTCGAGCAATTCCAGCATGCGCTTGGCGATCGTAAGGCCGAGCCCGGTACCGCCAAACTTTTTCTCGATTCCGGAATGCGCCTGGGTAAATTCCTTGAAAACGGCCTGCTGTTCGGCTTTGGCAATCCCTATCCCGGTGTCGATCACCGATACGCTGATCCGGTCGGCGTCGCGTTTGGCCACGACCTGAACCGACCCCTGTTGGGTAAATTTGATGGCGTTCGAAATGAGGTTGGTCAGGATCTGCTTGAGCCGGTAGGGATCTGAAATAAAGTTGGCGTCGAGCTCGTCGTCGATGTCGCAACGCAGTTCGATGTTTTTGTTTTCGGCGTTTTGTTCGAGCGGCTGGCAGATGTTTTCGATCAGTTCCTTAAAGTTGAACGCCACTTTTTCAATCGCGATTTTGTGGTTCTCGAGCTTGGAAAAATCGAGCAGATCGTTGACGAGTTTGAGAATGTAGTGCGATGAATGTTTGATGCTGTCCAGGTATTGCAGCTGCTTGGGATTTACATCTGTTTTTTTGAGCAGATCCGTAAAGCCGAGTACGCTTCCGAGCGGCGTCTGCAAATCGTGCGTAACCGTAGCGAGCAACATCGTTTTGCTGCGCAGCAGATCTTCCTTTTCATCGTTGAGCGTTTCGAGCTGCTGTCGGTATTGCTGGTTTCGCGTTAAATCGCGCAGGATGATGGCCGCAAAAAGGATCAGCAGTAAAAAAGTGGCCGCACCAATCCACGCAATGGTTTGTATGGTGTTGTTGATCGCTGCTTTGGAATCGTTGATCTTGGCGTATGATTTCTGCAGGATTTCCTTTTCGAGCGATGAAAGCACCACGCGCAAGCGGTCCGATATAACGCGGTTTTCGTCCTGCAGTTTCTGCTCTTTTTGAAACAACCGGTATTTCATCTTGTTATCGCGGATAATGACCTGCGTGAGCATTTTTTCGATCGCCGAGGTAAGTTGCTCATTCGATACGGGCAGTTTACTCAAGGAATCCATCTGGCGTTTGGTCAGCACCGAGGTCAGGAACTGGCGCATTTGCGTGTTGCTGCGAAATTGGATCGGCTGCGCGCGGCGGTTGAGCGAATCCTTGACTTTGGTGATTTGCCCTACGGCCCGGTCGAAGGTATTTTGCGCATCGTACTGTTTGCGAAAGGCGATAAGCTCATCTACACTGCGGCGTTTGCGCTTGAGCAAATCCTGGATCGTATCGAGTTTGCCGAGTTGCGCTGCATCGCTTTGCGCTTTGATTTGTTCGATTTGCACATCGACGCTGTCAAGGGTTTTGTTGTATTCACCACGGTCTTTGTCCGATCCGGTCAAAATAGCATTGCGCCCGAGCGTTTCAGAAGCGTACAGATTGGCAATCGCGCCGCTGATGCGGATGAGTTTTTTGTTCTCGGCATTGATGTCTTTTTCCGGAATAGCGATACGCAGGATCTCAGAATACACAAACCACACGGACACTGCCGCAATGACAAATAACAACAGGTATCCCAGAATGACTTTGCTTTTTGTGGACCGTGGTTGCCTCATGTATTAAAGATAGGACTTTTTTTTTTAAGCGGGCCGATTTTGTGCACGTGTAAAATATACAGATTTTCTGTAATGGAGCAATCAAAATAAAATGTATTTTTATCCCATGGGAAGGGGGCAGTGAAGGTATTCCCTACGAATTCCCGCCCACAGTTGATTACAGAAAATCTGTAGTTTTTGTTAAATTTTTCACGCCGTTTTAAGCCGTTTGGATACGAGCATCCCACAAAAAAATCCCGACCTGACGGACCGGGATTGAATTATTGGCAAACTAAAATTATATCAAAGTCGCGCCGATGAACCGTTTTACTCACTTAAAATACTGCGCGAAATCACAATCTTCTGAATCTCAGACGTGCCTTCGTAAATCTGGGTGATCTTCGCATCGCGCATCATCCGCTCTACGTGGTATTCAGC
>JAEWLN010000027.1 GCA_023457535.1 Bacteroidota bacterium | reverse complement strand
TTTCAGATTTGAACCACGGCATGATCGTGCTTTACAATATATCTGAGGTTCCTTTGTCGAGAGCCGGCTTTGCGATTCCCGATTGGCGGGTTTACCCCAATCCCGCAGACGAAATGATTTTTATCGGTTCAGGAGCGCTTCCCGCAGCTACCCGCGCCGAACTGTTCGACGTTTTCGGAAAACGCGTACTGACAACGCCGCTCACGCACGACCGCCACATGGACATCAGCAGCTTGCGGGCCGGCGTGTATTTGCTCAGGTTGACCTCCGGGCAGACGGAAATCCACAAAAAGATAGTAAAACAATAGAAAGCCCGGTGTGATCCGGGCTTTTTGTTACTTCAGGCTCGCAAGGCTTTGCTCGATGGTCGCAATTTTCGCAAGCGCGTCAGCTTGTTTTTTGCGCTCCATTTCCAGCACTTTCTCAGGTGCGCCGTTGACAAATTTCACATTCGACAATTTGGCCTGCACCGATTTGAGGAAGCCTTGGGTATAAGTCAATTCCTCGGTGAGCTTCGCGATTTCCTGCCCGAGGTCGATCGCGCCGGTGATCGGGATGAAATATTCGCTGGATTTGACGCGGAACGACAGCGCGCCGTCGACCTTTTCAGAAACATAGGCCAATTCGGAGATATTCCCCAACTTGGCAACGATCGAATCAAAATACGCCGATGATTTCTCATTGTTGACGATTTTAAGCGCGATGGGATCTTTAAAGGCGATGTTCTTCTCTTTCCGGATCGCACGAACCCCTGAAATCACGTCCGAGGCATGCGCAAAATCGGCGATCAGTGCAGCGTCGAATGACTTGCGTTGCGGCCAGGTGGAAACGATGAGTGCTTCGACTGGCGACCGGTCGGCAATGTGCTGCCAGATTTCCTCGGTCAGAAACGGCATGAACGGATGCAGCAATTTGAGGTTGCTTTCGAGCATTTCGATCGCTTTGGCAAATGTTGTACGGTCGATGGGTTGCTGGTACGCCGGTTTGATCATTTCGAGGAACCACGAACAAAAGTCGTCCCAGACGAGTTTATAGATGGCCATGAGCGCATCTGAAATGCGGTATTTTTCAAAATGGTCTTCAATTTCGGCCAGCGTTTGCTGTAATTTGGCTTCATACCACTGGACGGCTACTTTCGAAGATTCGGGTTGTGCGATGTCGGCTACTTCCCAACCTTTGATGAGTCGGAATGCGTTCCAGATTTTATTGGTAAAGCCTTTGCCTTGCGCGCACAAATCCTCGTCAAACAAAATGTCATTTCCTGCCGATGCGCTCAACAGCAAGCCTACGCGTACACCGTCTGCGCCGAATTTTCCGATCAGATCCAGCGGATCAGGCGAGTTTCCAAGCGATTTGGACATTTTGCGACGTTGTTTGTCGCGCACCAATCCCGTCAGGTACACATTCGTAAACGGCTTTTCACCCGCATATTCATAACCTGCGATGATCATGCGCGCGACCCAGAAGAACAAAATATCCGGGCCGGTCACCAGATCGTTGGTCGGGTAGTAATATTTGAAATCCTTGCTTTGCGGATCCATGATGCCACCAAATACGGCCATCGGCCAGAGCCAGGAGGAAAACCACGTATCGAGCGCATCGGCGTCCTGGGTCAGGTTGCCGGCGGTCAGTTGCGGGTTGCCTGTTTTTTGCCTGGCGAGTTCCAGCGCAGCATCCGGCGTTTCGGCTACTACAAAATCGTCTTTGCCCTCACCGTAATAATAGGCCGGGATTTGTTGGCCCCACCATAGCTGGCGCGAAATGTTCCAGTCGCGGATGTTCTCCATCCAGTAGCGGTACGTATTTTCGAACTTTTTTGGATAAAGCTTGACTTCATTGGTCTCGAGCACAGCCTTGATTGCAGGCTTTACAAGGTCTTCCATCTTAAGGAACCATTGGTCCGACAAGCGCGGCTCGATCACGGCTTTGGTGCGTTCTGAAGTGCCAACTTTGTTCAAATGCGTTTCGGTCTTGACCAAATGCCCGAGCGATTCGAGTTCCTTGGCGATCGCTGCACGCACCACAAAACGGTCTTTGCCCTGGTAGTGCAAACCATGGGAATTGAGCGTGGCATCTTCGTTGAAAATATCGATGATCTCAAGGTTGTGCTTCTCCCCGAGCGTTTTATCGTTGACGTCATGCGCCGGCGTGACTTTCAAACAGCCGGTCCCGAATTCGATGTCGACATAGTCATCCTCGATGATCGGGATGGCGCGGCCTGCGATCGGAACGATGGCTCTTTTGCCTTTGAGGTGCGTGTAGCGCTCATCGTTCGGATTGATGCAGATGGCCGTATCGCCGAGGATGGTTTCCGGGCGTGTGGTGGCAATCGTGACAAAATCGTCGCTGTTTTCGATCTTGTAGCGCAAATAGTATAATTTGCCCTGTTGCTCTTCATAAATGACTTCTTCATCGGACAAAGTGGTTTTGGCCTCCGGATCCCAGTTGACCATGCGGTAGCCGCGGTAAATCAGGCCTTTGTTGTACAGATCGACAAACGATCGGATGACCGATGCGGACATGTCAGGATCCATCGTGAATTTGGTGCGCTCCCAATCGCACGAACAGCCCAGTTGCTTGAGCTGCCCGAGAATCGTTCCGCCGTATTTTTCAGTCCATTCCCAGGCGTGTTTGAGAAATTCCTCGCGCGTGAGGTCTGTTTTGCTGATGCCTTCTGATTTGAGTTTGGCCACGACCTTGGCCTCTGTGGCGATTGATGCGTGGTCCGTTCCCGGAACCCAACACGCATTGAATCCTTTGAGCCGCGCACGACGGATCAAAACATCCTGGATGGTGTTGTTGAGCATGTGCCCCATGTGCAGCACGCCGGTCACATTGGGTGGCGGGATGACGATGGTGTAAGGTGTGCGCGAGTCAGGTTCTGAATGGAAATAATTGTGTTCCATCCAGTAGTCGTACCATTTTTTCTCGATGGATTGGGCGTCGAATTGTGCGGGAATGCTCATTGTTGTTGAATTGTTATTCGTTGAATCGTTTATTGCAGGTTGCTGATCACGGCAAAAGCCCTAGCCCCGATAGAGCCGGTATCCTTGCTGTAACGCAGTGAAAGCA
>JAEWLN010000026.1 GCA_023457535.1 Bacteroidota bacterium | reverse complement strand
TGGAGTGGCGCGCGTCAAATCTACGTGCCCAAGATCGGGTTGGCCGATGGCGTGATCAAAGCCCTTTACTACGGGCGAATTTAGCGCAATCGTGTTCGGCGATTTTGGTTTGATGAAGGTCGAGTTGCAGTTCGGCGCGGCGGATGTGCTCATCGTGGAACCTGCTTTGTTGCCGCAACAGGAACAATTCTTCGCGTTGCACCTTGTACAGCTCGGACAGCACTTTGCGGTATACCCGGATTTCATTCTTTTCCGATTCATCACACCCAAGTGATTCGAGCCGTTGGGACAAATTGCGGATGTCGTGCTGAAGGTCTTTTTTGAGCAGTCCGATCAGTTCGTTCGATTTTGATTCGTAAACAAAATGCTTTTCCAAATGCGCGAGCGCGGCCTTGTTGATGTGTAACGTAATGCCGGTCATTTGCTCGTCGGGCGGCCGGGTGTCGTCAATTTCGCGCAGGTCGATCCGGCGTATGAGCAGTGGCAAGGTCAGTCCCTGCAATACCAGTGTGACGAAAATAACGACAAAAGTGATGAAAATGATCAGGTTCCGATAAGGAAATGCGCTGCCGTCGGCCATCAGCATCGGAATGGAAAGCGCCGTGGCAAGCGATACCACACCGCGCATGCCGGCCCAGCTGATCACAAGTGGTCCTTTCCAACCCGGATTGGCTTCGCGCCGCCCCGATTCGCTGAGCATCCGCGGCAGATGCGTGGCCGCAAAGACCCATAAAAACCGCAAACCGATCACAATCGCGCTGATCAGCAAGCCATACCGGATGCCATCGGCAATGGAATACGCGCCCAGTCCGGCAACAATATCGGGCAAAGACAACCCGATCAATATAAATACGAGCGCGTTCATCACAAAAATCATCGTGTTCCAAACCCCGAGCATGTTGAGCCGCGTGACGCCGTCCTGGAAAATTTCGTGCGATCGCCAGGAAATGAACAATCCGCCGCTCACCACCGCCATGACGCCTGAATAGTGGAATTGTTCGGCGGCCAGAAACAGTAAATAGGGAGTCATGACCGTCAGCGCCGCATCGATCGAAGCAGTAGTGGGCAAAAAGCGATGAATGGCATACATCACGTGCGCCCCGGCAAGCCCCACTACAATGCCCATTACTGTAACGACCACAAAAGATCCGCCTGCCTGCTGGAGCGAAAACGTACCGGTCAGGATGGCAGCAAGGGCAAACCGGAACACGATCAGCGAGGATGCGTCATTGACCAGGCTTTCACCTTCCAGAATCGTCAGGATCCGATGCGGGACTTTCATGCCTTTGAGCACAGTTGCAGCGGCTACGGCATCCGGGGGCGAGATAATCCCGCCCAGCAAAAATCCGAGCGCGAGCGTAAATCCGGGAATGATTTCAATGGAGGCATACGCCACAATGGTCGAGGTAAAAAACACCAGTCCGAACGCGAGCAGCGCAATCGGGCGTTTCCATTTCCAGAATTCCTTCCATGCGGTGTACCACGCCGCCTCGTAGAGCAGCGGCGGAAGAAAGATCAGGAAAATCAGGTCGGGGTCAAGTTTTAAGATCGGCGTGCCCGGGATCAGCCCGATGGCCAGGCCCGCGATCACCAGAAAGATAGGATAGGCGACTTTGATGCGCTGGGCGAGCATCACCAACAAAAGGACCGCAAACAGCAATCCGAGTACCGATAACAATTCGTGGTGCATCCGCTGGATTTTGATGCAAGATAGCAAGAAATCAAATATCGAGGTCGAACGTTTTCTTGAGCACTTCGAGTGTCGGGTTGATCTGGTTCAACCGGTTGAATTTGTCCTGAGAAGTAAACGCAAATTTATTCTCGACCGTTTCGTTGACAATCACTTCGATCGTAATGTCGTGGTTGTGCAGCTTGCCGCGCAGATAACCCTGAAGTTCGTTTTTTTCGCTTTCAAAATCGATTTTGGACCCTTCGTTGGGAAGTTCATGTACAATGTGCGTGCCCTGCAGTTTCGGATCGTTGATCAGCAACAGCGATTCCATGATCTTTTGTCCTTTATCGCCGAGCCGCTGCGCATACTTGTACCATTGCTCGAGCATTTCAATCTCGGTAAAAGGCTCGGTGGGAAGCTGTTCTTCTTTACGGACAAAATTTTTGTTGGCTTCCTGCAATTCGCGTTTGGCCTTGATACTGGCCAGCGAAAATGCCGATACTTTGGTTTCTGATACCGATGCGGCAACGGGAACGGATTTTAATACCGGTCCTCCCGATGCCGGAGCGGTAATCTCCACAGCCGTCTCCGCGGATTGTGTAATGTCTGGCAAAGGCACGGCAACGATCTCGGGCGATTCGACTTCGAGCTCCTTAACGCGACCATAGAAATATTTGGCAGGGATTATAAATCCGTCAACTTTTTTTTTTCTCCATCGTAGGTGATGGAGGCCAGTTGCATCAGGCAGAGTTCGACGAGCAGTCTTTGGTTTTGACTGACTTTGTATTTAAGGTCACAATCGTTGGCCACCTCGATGCCTTTGAGCAAAAATTCCTGAGAGGCCTTTTGCGATTGCGCGTAGTACATTTTTTGTGCCTGTTCGCCCGCTTCGAGCAACGTGAGCGTCGCAGGCGTTTTGCAAACCAGCAGGTCCCTGAAATGTGACGCAAGGCCCGATACAAAATGATGTGCGTCAAAGCCGCGCGACAAAATATCGTTGAAGGCCATCAGCAAATCCGGGATTTTGTTTTCCAGGATCAGGTTGGTCACCGCAATATAGGTTTCGTAATCCAGTACATTGAGGTTTTCCGTTACCGCTGCGCGCGTCAGGTTGGTACCGCAATAAGATACGACGCGGTCAAAAATAGAAAGCGCATCGCGCATGGCTCCATCGGCTTTCTGGGCGATGATGTGCAGTGCGTCATCTTCAAATTCAACGCCCTGGCTTCGTGCCACTTCGGCAAGGTGTTCTTTGGCATCCCTGACGGTAATGCGCTTGAAATCAAAAATCTGACAGCGCGATAGTATCGTTGGAATAATTTTGTGCTTTTCAGTGGTCGCCAGGATGAAGATCGCGTGTTTGGGCGGCTCTTCGAGTGTTTTAAGGAATGCATTGAACGCAGCCTGCGAAAGCATGTGGACCTCGTCAATGATGTACACTTTGAACTGACCGGTTTGCGGCGGTATCCGAACCTGGTCGATCAGGTTACGGATGTCATCCACAGAGTTGTTCGACGCCGCATCGAGCTCAAAAACGTTGAACGTAAAATCCTCGTTGGGGTCGTCATAGCCGGGTTGATTGATCTTGCGCGCAAGAATCCTCGCACAAGTGGTCTTCCCCACACCGCGCGGGCCGGTAAACAACAGCGCCGACGCCAGGTGATTGGTTTCGATCGCATTGAGCAACGTATTGGTAATGGCCTGCTGCCCGACAACATCTTTAAACGTTTGCGGGCGGTATTTGCGGGCTGATACAACGAACTGTTCCATAAATCGAACAGCAAATATAGCGCATTTGGCAGCTTTAAAAAATACTCAGGCGGTTAATTTGGCAAAACATATCAACAAGTCCGGTTGCCCGGCGCATTCTGGGGTAACAAGCAATATGCGATTGACGCAAACGTCCGATGTGCACCATGTTCCAGTTACACCACCACCTGCGCAATCTTCTCATGCTCCAGCAAATTCACAAGCGCTTCTTCCTCGGGGTTGAGCTCAGAGATTTTATCGTCGAGTTTGTAATCCCAGATCCGGCCGTTTTCATACGCGGCGATGACGGTCGGATGGACGTAGTATTTTTTGCACACCGTACGCGTGTTGCCGAGTTTGGACGACACCCCGTCGAGCACTTCGACGATTTTGCGCCTGGCCTCAGTGACTGTTTGCGGCGGTTCGGCCTGCTGGAATTCGTGCAATGCCGTGACGCTTCCGGCCCAACACCTGAAATCCTTGGCCGTGAAATCTTCCTGCGTGATTTCCTTCAGGTAATGGTTGACGTCCGCTGACCCGATCGAACGGTGCGCGCCGTCATCGTCGTAATACTGGAACAATTCCTGACCCGGAATTTCCTTGCATTGCCGTACGAGCCTGGCCAGTTTGCGGCTGTTAAGACTTATTTTGTGCCGCACGCCTTTTTTGCCGACAAATTCAAAATGCGCCGCCGATTGATCGAATTTCACATGTTTGTCGCGCAATGTCGTAAGCCCGAACGAACCGTACAATTTCTGATAAGCGTCATTGCCGATGCGGATGTTGGTCATTTCGATCAGTTTAACCACAAGCGCGAGTACTTTTTCATAAGGCATTCCCGGTCGGTTCAAATCCTTATCTACCTGTGCGCGTATTTTGGGCAATGCGTGTGCAAATCGCCGTAACCGGTAAAATTTGGATTGGTTGCGGATTTTGTTCCAGTTGGGATGGTAGCGGTATTGCTTCCGGCCTTTGGCATCGAGACCGGTCACCTGCAAATGCCCGTTCTCATACGGCGAGATCCAGACATTTTGCCAGGCGGGCGGGATGACGAGCTTTTTGATGCGGTCCAGCGTGTCTTTGTCGCGTATTTTCCGGCCGTTGTCGTCGATATAATAAAATCGGTCCTTGGTGCCTTTGCGGAAAATTCCGCTTCCAGCATTGACAGCGTACCTAAGTCCGACGGATTTCGCGGCTATTTTAGGGTCGCTGCCAATTTTTTCTAGTTTTTGCTGTAAACGGTTCATTGACATATTGCAGAATGGGATCAGTTTTCCCGTCCTTTGATGCTGAGTTCGTGTAATACCTGGGTGGCGCTGACCTCGCCCAATGAGAGGTCGCCGGCTACGAAAACGCCTTTTTCGCCGGATTTGGACCGAATGCCATAAACGGTAGCTTCGTCCCCGGGATCGCTTTCGCCTTCATACCTATATATATGTACGATCTCAAAATCGTCCTGGTGGTCTACGATGCGTTGTTCGTCGCGGTTAAAATCGGTCGTAAACCCTTTTTGCGCCAACTCTTCCAATGCTTTTGAAACAGTGGCATAATGATACATTTGTCGTTCCATGGTGCTGCGTATTTGATTTTTGAATGACTTAAAATTACGCGTAATCTGCAGCCGGCGGATTATAACATTCGGGCGGAAAGTTACAATTTACGCATTATGTAGTATCTTTGCCGCGCAGACCGCCTTATCGCTGTCCTGAAAAGGAGAGAGGAAAGTCCGGACACCACAGGGAAGCATAGCGGATAACATCCGTCGGCCGCAATCGCGGTCAGGACCAGTGCAACAGAAAGGATGTACAGTTCGGCTGTAGTGAAATCAGGTAAACTCTATGTGGTGAAATTTCAAGTATACCGGCAACCGAGCAATCGGAGAGGGTTTCCCGCCCTTGCCGGAGGGTAGAAAGATGGAGCCGCCGGGTAACTTGCGGCCTAGATAAATGATAAGGGTTCCGAAATCTTCGGAATACAGAATCCGGCTTACAGGTCTGCTTTTTTTTAATCTGATGTTGTCCGATTCATGAAATATGCCGCTTTTTTCGCACTGGCCCTGCTCTTAACCGGTTGCAGGCAGTCGGGTTTCGATCCGGCCTGGACCAATGAGCAGGCGCCGCAGACATTTACCGCGCGGTTCGAAACGACCAAAGGCGAATTTGAGATCGAGGTTCATCGCCACTGGTCGCCCAAGGCTGCGGACCGATTCTACCAACTCGTCAAAAACCACTATTTTGACAACGGCATTTTTTACCGCGTCGTCCCGGATTTTGTCGCGCAATTTGGCGATACAGATGCCGCTTTGATGGACCAATGG
>JAEWLN010000025.1 GCA_023457535.1 Bacteroidota bacterium | reverse complement strand
TCTCTCTGCTAAGATAGAACTTTCTTGGTTTGAACGAACGTCCAGCTTACTAAAAACCAGCTTTTGCGTAAATGCGGTGTTGGCAGTAGTTTTTTCTTTTACGTTATATATTTCGGTAGTTTATTTATTTCTTCTTCAATTCGTTTTAGTCCTTCAGGATACATTTTTTTTACATAATACGACTCGTCAAAAAGTTCTTTATACTCTATTAAGTTTTTAAAATCGTCTCTTTGAATGAAAATTTTAAAATTTTCCGAAACATTTTTGTAAACTAATAAGTGATAAATTTCCTTTTCGTTCTCTGAATAATCCAAATAATCAATAAAAAAACAAGCTAATTCTTCACTTGCTATTTTTTCATTTTTGATTAGCCAATTTTTAATTTCGGTATTGTTGACTTTCATAACTTCGTATGTTTTTAATTCTTCTTTTGCATAATTTTCAAGTTTATGCATTTCTGAAACTTTTGATAGTTCTTCATATAAAAATGAAAATTTTGCTTCTTCAGAATTCATACTACAAGCACAACCAATGTCGTGAAAGCAAGAATTAATATTTATATTAATTTCTTTGCAATATTTATAGTTTATGTGATTTTCAGAAATCCATTTGTCAATGTGTGAAATTGAATTTAGATTATTTGCCAAAGGCGAAAGTATTTTAGAAAAATTCATAATATTCAATTAAGTCCGGATCATAGCTTTCATAACTAGTTCCATTACTTGAGTCATATTCAATAGTATTCGGGTCAAAATTCTTAAAACCTAATTTGTCATTTGACAATAGTTCCTTAAATTTCTCAAAAACTATTTCTCCATTATTCCCTAATCCAAAATTTTTAAATGCAATAGATTTATATTTATTTGCATCTGGAAATAATTTATCGTTGTCAATAAAAAATCTTTTTAATTTATCTCCTTTACAATAAATTTCAAATTCCTGCTCGTTTAATACATTTTTGTATAGAAAATATAGTTTTGGATCATTAGAAATAATTATTGGATAATTTATGTTCAATTCCTTTTCAGAGTAATCTTTTATAATGGTTGGAAATTCATTCTCAAAAATATTATTAATTGTTTCATTAAAAAATACTTTTGCAGAATGATAGTCAGAAAGTTTAAACATCTCTAATCTATTATATCCGCAAGTTCCTTGTCCATTTCTGAAACACTTGTCAATTCCTATGTAGTATCGTTTTTCCATAAAATTACTGCCAACGCTTGGCCGCTCCACGAAGTTGCCGAAAAAGCGGACCGAGTTATCTCTGCCGAAGATAAACAATGTTCGTGAAAAACAACGTTCAATTTACTCAAATCCAGGCAATTTCTTGGAACGGCGGTTAGCGGTCGTTGTTTTTTTATCATTTTCTAAAACTCTAAACTTTACTATTCTTTCTATCAACTCATACGGAACATCATCGAAAGGAAATTGAACTGATCCTTTTCCTTGCTTGTATTTTGAAAGTTCTCCAGCAAATTGAGAGTGACCAGTAGGAGTTGCATAAAAACCAATATGATTTTTGAAAGCAGCAAAATAGACTAAGGGCTTTTTGTTCATTTTATAAGCCGGCATACCATAAGAAATCCCTTCGTTGGCATTTGGAGAATTTTTTAAGACAATTACGCGAAGCGCCTCCAAAATGCTTTTGATTTGTGTTGGAAATGCTTCTATGTATTCGTCAACATTTTTAAAATTAACGTTCATAAGCCAATTTTTTATTCGGTTGCTTCTATACAATGACCGCTAACGTTTCGCGCATTTACGCGGTCGCGGTTAAAGCGGACTGAGTTCTCTCTGCCGAAGATAATATTTCTTCGTGAAACCGCAACTTCCGGCTACCGAAAACCCAGCGATCGCTTAAATGCGCTGTTGTGAGAAGGGCTTACCGATTATAACTTTTTGAATTTTTTCTAATGTAATTTACAACCTCATTCATCATAGAATTATATGCTTCATCAGTTGTAATGCGTTGACCAGCTTGGATTCCAATAACGATTGTTTTAGACTTGTTTTCTACAATAAAAATATCATCCTTTATATCGGGTTTGTATAGGCTAATTTTTACGACATTACCTTTCTCTTCGGAAATAAATAAAATTAGATATTTTTTATATTTATCGTACGCATCGAAAATTCCATTTCCTTTTTGAATATCTCCGATTAAGTCTTTCTGATCAGAAGATTTAATTTCTTTTTCGAACTGCTCAATTGTCTTGGCTTCAGTAAAATAATTTATTGTTTCAAAGTATTTTCTAAATTTTGCCCCTCCAGGAATAATTATTAATTGTTTTAATTGATCTAAATCAATTGAATCGCTTTTAATGACATTTGAAATCATTTGTGATTTAAACAGTTGAGGATTAACTGAATTTTGCGAATATGATGTAATTGCAAATGATATTATAGTAAAGACTATGAAAAGAAGTTTCAATTTATTTTTCATGATTTGAATTTTAGGTTCGTATTTCTGCCTTTCTCACAACGTGCCGCCTGTAAGCGTAATTCGCGATTCAAGCGGACTGAGTTCTCTCTGCCGAAGATAAACTTTATTCGTGAAACTACAACTTCCGGCTACCAAAAACCAGCGCAATTCGCTTACAGGCTGTTACATTGACGGCGCACCAACGTTTGGCATGCAAAAATCAAAGAAATTTCAATTCTCTGCTTTGTTTTTTTTGATTTTACAACCGACGCAAAATCACCGACAAAGAGGAAAAAAAAGTTTCCACGATATTTCAACTGTCCGTATTTCAGCCGATTTCCAAACCCAATATTCTT
>JAEWLN010000024.1 GCA_023457535.1 Bacteroidota bacterium | reverse complement strand
ACCCGCGTGATCACATTCCGCATCGCGTGGATGCTCGAACAGGGCATCCAGCCCGAAAAAGTCCTGGCGCTGACCTTTACCAACAAGGCCGCACGCGAAATGAAAAACCGGATTGCAAGTATCGTAGGGTCCGCTGAAGCGAAGAATTTGTGGATGGGAACGTTCCACTCCGTATTTGCCAGGATTCTGCGCGCCGAAGCCGATAAACTCGGGTATCCGTCCAATTTCACTATTTACGATACGCAGGACTCGGTCAGGCTCATCTCGGCCATCATCAAGGAAATGCAGCTCGACAAGGACGTTTACAAACCCAAGCAGGTGTTGGGTCGCATTTCGTCGTACAAAAACAGCCTGATTACGGTAAAGGCGTATTTCAACAATCCGGAATTGGTCGAGGCCGATGCGATGTCCAAGAAGCCGCGGCTGGGCGATATTTACCAGAATTATGTCGACCGATGCTTCAAAGCAGGCGCCATGGATTTTGACGACCTGCTCTTGAAAACCAACGAATTGCTCGCACGTTTCCCGGACGTTCTGGCCAAATACCAGGACCGATTCCGGTACATCATGGTCGATGAGTACCAGGATACGAACCATTCGCAATACCTGATCGTACGCGCTTTGTCCGACAGGTTCCAGAACATTTGCGTCGTAGGCGACGATGCGCAGTCGATCTATGCCTTCCGCGGTGCGAATATTTCGAACATCCTGAACTTCCAGAACGATTACGAGGGCGTCAAAACGTACCGGCTCGAGCAAAATTACCGCTCGACGCGCAATATCGTGGAGGCGGCCAATACGATCATCGACAAGAACAAAACCAAGCTCGATAAAGTGGTTTGGACGGCCAATGACGAAGGTCCGCGCGTCAAGGTACACCGCAGCATGACCGATGCAGAGGAAGGGCGCTTCGTGGCCGGCGAGATCTGGGACCAGAAGATGAACAAGCAAATGAACAACGGCCAGTTTGCAATCCTGTACCGCACCAATGCGCAATCGCGCGCGATGGAAGATGCGCTGCGCAAACGCGACATTCCTTACCGCATCTACGGCGGATTGTCGTTTTACCAGCGCAAGGAAATCAAGGACGTGTTATGTTACCTGCGGCTGGTGATCAATCCCAAGGATGAGGAGGCGCTGATCCGGGTGATCAATTATCCGGCGCGCGGCATCGGTGATACGACGGTCGAGAAAATCACCATTGCGGCCAACCATTACAAACGTTCGATGTTCGAAGTCATGGAAAACATTGACAAGATCGACCTCAAGCTCAATGCAGGCACCAAAAACAAGCTGACCGATTTTGTCAACATGATCAAAAGTTTTCAGATCATCGAAAAGCAGCACGATGCATTTTACATTGCCGATCACGTGGCCAAAAAGACCGGGCTCGTACAGGAACTCAAGAAAGACGCGACACCTGAGGGAATACAGCGCATCGAAAATATTGAGGAATTGCTCAACGGGATCAAGGATTTTACTGAAGGCCAGAAAGAAGTGGCCGATGCACGCGGCGCGCTCTCCGAATTCCTCGAGGACGTGGCCCTTGCGACGGACCTGGACAAAGACACCGGCGATGACGACCGTGTTGCCCTGATGACGATCCACCTTGCCAAAGGACTCGAATTCCCGTATGTTTTTGTCGTCGGGATGGAGGAGGATCTGTTCCCGAGCGCCATGAGCATGAACACGCGCAGTGAGCTCGAAGAAGAGCGCCGGTTGTTTTACGTGGCCCTGACGCGCGCCGAACACCAGGCTTACCTGACTTATGCGCAATCGCGTTACCGATGGGGCAAATTGACCGATGCCGAACCCTCGCGGTTCATCAATGAAATCGACGGGCAATACCTCGAATACCTGACCGCAGAGGAATCCAATTACCGTTACAAACCGATGATCGATGCCGATATTTTTGGCGATGTCGATAAATCCAAATTGCGCCAAACCAAACCCGTGGCCGGTACGCCTCCCAAGTGGCTGACGGACAATGAGCCCAAACCCACCCTGAACATCCGCAAATTAAAACCGGTTGGCCCCAGCGGATCGGCGGCATCGGCAGTAAGTCCATCGGACAGCAAGCTCATGGTGGGCAATGTCGTGATGCACGAGCGCTTTGGCAAGGGCGAAATCATCAATCTCGAAGGTGCGGGCGCAGACAAAAAAGCGGAAATCCGGTTCGAAGTCGGCGGAATCAAAAAGTTGTTGTTGCGGTTTGCGAAGTTGGAGGTGATGTGAGGTTGACGTCGAATGTCGAATGTCGAAAGTCGAACGTCGAATGTCAAACGTCGAATGTCGAACGTCGAAAGTCGAATGTCGAAAGTCGAACGTCGAACGTCGAACGTCGAACGTCGAACGAACGAAACTTTGAACTTCAGCCTTTAAACCCTAAACTTGATAACTTCATCCGTCAACGTATAAAGTTTAATACCAAATTGAACGTACATTCATAAAATCAACGCCCACCTCAAACCTTAAACTCAAACTTCCATGGCGCAATTCATCAAAATCTACAACGATAAACCCAATGAGGCCGCAATCGACAAAGTGGTGAAGGTATTGCGCGAGGGCGGGATCATTATTTATCCGACCGATACGGTATACGGCCTCGGATGCGACATTACCAATTCGCGCGCGCTGGAGAAGATCGCCAAGATCAAAGGCATCAAGCTCGAAAAAGCCAATTTTTCGTTTGTGTGCTACGATTTGAGCAATCTGTCCGATTACGTCAAGCAGATCGATACGGCCACATTCAAGTTGCTTAAGCGATCGCTGCCGGGACCTTATACGTTTATCCTTCCCGGAAATAACAACCTCCCGAAAGAATTCAAAAAGAAAACCACGGTCGGGATTCGCGTGCCGGACAACAACATTGCGCGATGCCTGGTCGAAAAACTCGGCAACCCGATCATTTCCACGTCCATCCACGATGACGACGAAGTACTCGAATATTCAACCGATCCAGAACTGATTTTCGAGAAATGGCAAAATCTTGTGGACTTGGTCATCGATGGCGGATACGGCGGCAATGAAGCTTCTACGATCATCGATTTATCGGGATATGAACCGGTTCTGGTCAGACAAGGCAAAGGCGATGCATCGATTATTGAATAAGGCGTGGGCGCTGGGGCTATTTTTCGGTGCGTCGCTGTGGGCGCAGCAAACCCCGTATGCGTTTGAAAAACTGGTCGCCACCGATACGATCACCAATGAAACTTATTTGCAGCGGTTTGGCAGCGCGGACGTAAGATCTGAATTCCTGATCTCCAGATGGAAACGCGCTGACGGGCAAGACCAGCTCGCGCTATTCAAAAAGTTGGGCGCTCATTGGGTTATTTTCCCGCTGTTCGAACAACAAACCACAGAGAACGTCAAACTCAGCGAGGACGAGCGTTATATGACGTATGTCACGTGGCGCAAAACGTCGGGCGGCGGCGTTTCGAAATCGCGTTTCTATTTTTGCATCGTCGACATCCGCGATAACAAGCAAATGGCCATTTTCCAGCAATCCAATGACGAAAGCTGGCAGGTGAACGCCTCAGACAAATCCGACAGGGTAATTCAAACCGGCTGCAGCGTACAAATCGTGTGGCTCGGAAAAGGCAATCTGACGTCGGTATATACCGCAACGCAGGATTTCGCACCGGCATCGGAACTTGAAAATTGCCTGCCGCGCGGCCAATACAAAATCGAAAACGACCGGCTGGTCAGGATAAAATAAAAAAAATCCCGGCGCTTACCGGGATTTTCATTACTATAGACGATCTTATTTTTGGGAAAGGTTTTTCATTTCCTTTTCAATCATTTCGTAGAATTCATCGATTTTTGGCATCACGACAATACGCGTACGACGGTTGGTCTGGCGGTTGTCCGATGTCAGGTTGTCCACCAGCGGCACGAATTCGCCACGGCCTGCCGCGATGAGCTGTTTAGGTTGCACGCCCAATTCGGTAAGCACCCTTACGATAGACGTCGCGCGTTTGACCGACAAATCCCAGTTGTCAAGCAAAATGCCGTTTGATTTGTACGGGACGTTGTCGGTGTGGCCTTCCACCATACATTCAAAAGTAGGCTTGCTGTTGACCACTTTGGCCACTTTTCCAAGTACTTCCTTGGCGCGGTCGCTAACGAGGTAACTGCCGCTTTTGAACAGCAGTTTGTCGGCGATGGAAATAAAGACTACGCCTTTTTCCACATTGACCTGAATGTCCGGATCTGAAATACCGACTTCTTTTTTAAGACTGGTAACCAGCGCAAGGGTCACACTGTCTTTTTTGGTTAAAGCATCCTGCAATCGGCTGATCTTCAAATCCTTTTCTTTAAGCGATTCAAGCGCTTTTTCAATATTCTGGGCGCCTTTTGTGGTCAGCGTGGTCATATTGCCCATGTTGTTGATCAGGTCATTGTTGTTCTTTTTAAGGTAATCCACCTGGTTGGCGAGCGTTTCTTTTTCGGACAAACAGGTGTTCAGTTTAACGGTTGCCGTATTGAGCAAATCCTGGATTTCCTTGTTTTTGGCTTCGCACGCGGCGAGTTTCTTTTTGGTTCCGCAAGATGTTGTCGCAAGCATCGCAACAACCGATAAGGCTAAGACTACTTTTCTCATGATTGAATTTTTTCGGTTGAGTTACAAAATTAACATTTAATAGTTTAACAAATCGCCCGTTAGCTATAAACTATTGTTAAAAGAATGCGGTAAAAGTACGTTTTCCTTTAACAAAATATTTATAAACAATACTCTTTACCTTATAATATTTTCGATTGTGGGCGCCGGTGCGCTTGCGCCAGGTTTTTGACCACTGCCCGTAAAATGAGAAATGCGCATTGACGATCGCCATGGTATGCGTGAATTTTCCGCGCAAGGCAAACTGCACGCCCGCAACGCCGTCAAGACACAACCGCGTAAAAATGACAGGCAGAACTTGTCCCGAGGGCAAATTTTTAAGCAACATCACAAGCGAATTGCGAAAATTCAAAAACGTCTTGCGCGGATGGCCTTGTTCGAGCGTCGCGCCGCCAACGTGAAACACGGTAGACGCCGATACATACCGCACGCGGTGGTTGCTGTTGTGCGCGCGCCAGCACAAATCAATTTCTTCCTGGTGCGCGAAAAAATCGGTGTCGAATCCGCCCAGGTCGCGGTATACGTCGGCCCGGACCAACATACAGGCGCCCGATGCCCAAAAAATATCGGCGTCATCGTATTGGCCGTTGTCCCGCTCCAGGGTCTCAAACAGGCGTCCGCGACAAAACGGATAACCGAATTTATCAATGAATCCGCCCGCAGCGCCCGCATATTCAAAGTGCGATTTGTTCTTGTGATCGAGAATTTTGGGCTGTACGATGGCCACATCGGGGTATTTTTCCAACTCGGTCACCATCGGTTCAAGCCAGCCCGGCGTGACTTCTACGTCTGAATTGACCAATGCGAACACCTCGGCCTGAACGTGTTTGAGCGCGTGATTGTATCCGCTTGCAAAACCGTAATTGCGGTCGTTCCTGATCAATTTGACCGACGGGAATTCGCGTTCGAGCACCGCCACCGAATCATCCGTCGAGGCATTGTCGGCCACATAAACATCGGCTCCGGGCGAATGGGCAACCACCGACGGCAGGAACTCACGCAACAACGCCGATCCATTCCAGTTCAGAATCACTACGGCTACTTTCACGAATCCATGGTTTGAACGGGTTCATAATCGGGCAGCGACTCGAGGAAAACATAGCGTTGGCCCGGATAATCCATGCGGCAAAAATAGTGGTCGAGGCCGTTGGTTACCATCAAAAAGTCCGATTGCATCTTAAGATTGTAGCGCGCAATCTGGTCAAAAACGGTTTGTGAAATCTTTACCTGTGGCGCTTTGCATTCTACCAGGATCCGGATCGAACCGTCCGGGTTGAAAACCACCACATCATAACGCTTGACAAGTCCGTTGAGCACGATCAGCTTTTCCACGTTGATGAGCGATTTGGGAAATTTCCTGTCGTACATAAAATGGTGTACCACGTGCTGGCGTACCCATTCTTCCGGGGTGAGCACGATAAATTTGCGCCGGATTTCGTCGAACACACAAATCTTGTCGCCCGAATTGCGGTACCTGAACTGATAATTGCCAAAGTTGAGCCGTTGCATGGTGCAAAGAAACAAAATCCTGTGCTCTTTTGAACCATCGGAGGCCGGTTTTCGATGACACTCAGCCGTGCTCGACCCAAACCAAACGGCCAATGTCATAGCCGATGCTTTGTGCGAGTTTCAGGTAATCGGTCTTGATTTGCTCAGGAACGGTTTTGGTGCGCGACAATATCCACAGATAATCTGTGTTTTTGCCCGCTACGAGCGCGTACCGGTAATCCGGATCGATCGCAATGACGTTGTACCCGGAATAGAACGGCCCAAAGAACGACACCTTGAGTTTTGCCTCGTTTGGATCGTCCACAAATTTGGCCGTCCCGACAGCTTGTTCCCATTCCTTCTTTTTGTAGTTGTAGCCGCGGTTCTCAACGCGGATATCGCCATTTTCCTTTAAAGAATACTGCGCGGTGGTATTGTTTAAGTTGCGTTCGAATTTAAAGTCAAAACGCGCAATTTCGTACCATTTGCCCAGGTATTTGTCTTTGTTGAATGGTTTAACGGCCACAGCTTTCTCCGGAATCGTGCCGCACGAATTAAAGGCGAAAACCATGGCGGCAATGGCGAGACTGATAAAATGCTTTGTTTTCACGGTTTTAGATTTGATTTATTTATAAAGCAGCAGCGCGAGTTTTGCATCGCGTTTGTATACATCGTCGTAGAACGCAACGTGCCCGTCCGAATCGGCCCATGCGGTGAAATAAGCAATGTATACCGGGATTTTGTGGTTGAGCGCGTACTGGGTTTCCGTTCCGGCATTCATCGCCGCATCGATTTTTCTGGCGTTCCACTTCGAATCGCCTTCGAGGATTTTAATGGCCAGCTCGCGCGCTTTTTCGACGCGTACACAACCATGGCTCTTGGCGCGGTCGTTTTTGCCAAACAGGCTTTTGGCGGGCGTGTCGTGCAAATAGATGTTATTGGAATTCGGGAACATGAACTTCACGAGTCCGAGCGAATTGTCCTTACCGGGTTTTTGGCGCAACAGCTCGCCGTTCCATTCCATGTTGTGTTTGGCCAGATAATCCGGGTCGCGCTCCATATCGGGCTTGATTTCATTCTCGACGATGCTTTTGGGCACGTTCCAGTACGGACTGAACACCAGATAACTCATTTGGCCGCTGAACACGACAGTTTTGTTGGCTTCTTTCCCGACGACCACATTCGATTCAAGAACAGGCTTTCCATCCTTGAAATAGCGCAATTGGAACGCAGGGATGTTGACCGCGATCAGCTCTTTGGATTCGGTGATCTCAGGGGCGATCCAACGACAGCGCTCCATATTGACGATGATGGTGCGGATGCGGTCATCTACCGGTACGCTCAAATGCGCTGCAAGCATCGGCGTGAGGTGTTCCCCAAGGATGTTGTTGCGCTTGCGGTAGGCGGCAATGGCGTGTTCCATATCCGAATCATATTCAGGGCTGCCGTTGTCACTTTGCATTTCGCCTGTGGCGGCCAGTCGTTTGCGTGCCTGGGCGATCGCCGGATGGGAATCGCCGGGTTGGAGTATTTTCTTGTCCTTTGGAAAAGCGACGGTGCCCCAGCCGCCTTTGCTTTTGATTTCGCGGTACAAACGCAAGGCCTTGCGAAGGTCATAATATTGCCCGATATTCTCCGATGGATCTTCCTCGATTTTCTCCGGATCGCGCAGCAAGGTGTCCAGATACGCCACATAATCTACTTTATCGCGCGGCAAAAACCAGCCGGTGGCCTTGCTTTTCTTTGGGTCGACGCCCACAAGCACTTTTTGCGCGTAAAAAAAGTACATCCCGGAGATGAGCAGTTCGCGTTCTGGTTTGGCTTTGTCGCTGCCGTTGAAAATTTCGTCTATCTTGGCTTTGTACGGAACGGGTTTGACCACGCCATCTGCCCCGATCTGGCTGACGCGGTTGTACAAAACCTCTGCAAAATCGATGCGCCCGTCCTTGTCATACCACACGTAAAAGTGCGAATGTTTGCGGTAAAGTTCCTCGTATTGGGGTTTATAGGATTTGAATTCGGGATGTTTGGCCAGGAAAGCGTCGAGCGCGGTCGAATCCAGCGCAATGCGATCCTCGATTTTGGTAGAAAGCTGACCGTCGTTTTTTTTGCACGCCAACGCGCACGACAATACGGCCGCGGCCAGCAGCAGTCTGAATAAGTTCATAGGGTAGATTTTAAGGTAGTTTAGGCTTCATCCTTGGTATTGCGGACCAGGCTGATCCCGGCGATGAAAAATACAATGCCGAGCACGCCGTAGATGGCCAGCGATTTCAAATCGCCTGTGGCCCCGCCGGTGTTGGCGAATACATAGGCGGCATAAATAAGCCCGGCAATTCCGAGCACGGTTAATAAGGAGCCGAAGATGCGTTTGATGTTCATGGTGCTGATTTTTTGTTTTTGTAAAATTGGCTCAAAAAGCTGCGTTTTACATTATATGATTTTAAAGATTATTTGCATGATTATTTGTGGTCACCGGTTTTGACGATTTTTCCTGGCGCGGTGAATCGGATTAATTCTGGAAATGTATGTAGGTGATTTATTTATTGATGCATCTGGGAGTTATGGAATGAAAGCGCGTAATTGTATAACAAAGTGCATCAATATGCAGGTAATTTTACATCATATTAATCATGTAAACTTTCAGAAAATTTTCATGCATGCATGATTTTCATGATTGATTGGTTACTTGGTTAGTGAGCAAGGGGCCGGCTTATGCTGGCCCTTTGTTGTTTTTATAAGTTACCGGCATCGAAATCATTTGCCACTTCAGCCGCAAAATGCTACTTTTGGTCCACGCAATTTCTACATGGACGATATCCTCAAAATAGTCAACGAAATCAAATCCGGGCAAATCCGGCCCATTTACTTCCTGATGGGCGAGGAGCCTTATTACATCGATAAATTATCGGATTATATCGAGCAGAATGTTCTGTCCGATGACGAAAAAGGATTCAACCAAACGGTATTCTACGGACGCGACGTATCGGTCGAAGATGTCGTCGCTACGTGCAAGCGCTATCCGATGATGGCCGACAGGCAAGTGGTCATCGTCAAAGAAGCCCAGGATTTGTCGCGCACGATCGAAAAATTCGAATCTTATGCCGAGCATCCGACGCCCACGACCGTATTGGTGTTGTGCTACAAATACAAAACGCTCGACAAACGCAAAAAGGTAACAAAGCACTTCGACAAGAACGGGCTGGTTTACGAAAGCAAAAAGTTGTACGAAAATCAAATCGGGCAATGGATCACGCGCGTGCTGCAGGGAAAGGGTTATACGATCGAGCCCAAAGCCAATGCAATGCTCGTGGAATTTCTCGGCACGGACCTGAGCAAAATCAACAATGAACTCGAAAAGCTGCAAATCATCCTGGCCAAGGGAACGCAAATCACGGCGCGGCACATCGAGGAGAACATCGGATTCAGTAAGGACTACAATATTTTTGAGCTGCGCAAGGCCTTAGCGGAGCGAAACGTGCTCAAATCCTACCAGATCGCGCAGTATTTTGCAGACAATCCCAAAGACAACAACATCGTAATGACCACCGGAATGGTGTTTGCCTTTTTTGTCAACGTGCTGCAATACCACGGTCTTAAGGATAGAAATCCAAAAAATGTCGCAGCGGCGCTAAAAGTCAATCCCTATTTTTTGAAGGATTACGATTTGGCGCTCAAAAATTATCCGATGAAAAAAGTCAGCGCGATTGTAGCGGCATTGCGCGATGTCGATCTCAAGAGCAAAGGCGTGGGGGCCAGTAATATGGCGCATCTGGATTTGCTTAAAGAGATGCTGATTAAGATCTTTGCGTGAGCAGATGGGTCGAAATCTGCATTTTAAAGAGTTTTCGCGCTGTTGAACGACTTTTGTAGGTTCGTTTGTACAAACCGCTTTTAATTTGTGGTGTAATCTAAATTCACCCCAAATGAAAAACATTACCCTACTGGTGGCAATCCTGCCTTTTTTCGCTTCTTGTTCAACAGACAATGCAGCTCCCGCGCCAACGGCATCGCCGGCTGAAAGCGCCAAAGTGGCTGACGCGGTACATTTTTCAAACCAATCGTTTACCCTTTCGTACAATCCGGATCACACGTTGCAAAGTGCCGTGTCACAAAACGGGCAATACCTGCTGTCGTACGAAAACGGCAACATCAGCAATGTATCGGGAGAAATGGCCGGACAAATTTTCGATGTCGATTTTGCGTACGATGCAAATCTGATCACCGGCGTTACGGTCAACGGTGAGGCCAAAGTCATCACTTACGACGCCGCGCGGCGCATGTACGAAATTCGCGATACACCGCAATCACTGGCCAAAGTGCAGTATTTTGTGAACACTGACGGCGATCTTAAAGAAATTCAATCCTTTGGAGATCAGGGCAATTTCATCGACGGCAAGATCTATTATTACGAATCGGCGCAAAAAGGCCCGTTGTTCAACGCCAACCGCGTGACGCTGCAGCTTGCCATTGCGTGCAAAAAACAAGCGCTTTACTCGTGTTCGTTTGGCGGATACAAGCCGTTCAAGCACTTTGCCGGCGCCCACATCGGCCCGATGATCATGGACAACACGTTCGATTCGGAAGGTTATGTCACCGACAGCTATGACAACGAAGACAATTTCGCGACATTTGTCTACACCAGCATCTAAACAAAACAGTCTTATATATTTAAAAATCCCATGCTTAGGCGCGGGATTTTTTTTGTGCTCGTGCCGGATAACAGCGAAATCCGGCAGGCTTTTTTAAAATAGATTTATTCGTCTATATTTGTTTCGCAAAAATAAATACCACATTATGGGAATGATGAACAAAAATACTGTGCTCGGCTGGGCCACCTTTATCATGATCGTTATGGGGCTGCTGCTAATGGGACTCGGCGCCTTTCGGTACGACGATGTTGCCGGATGGGGTTTTGGCGCAGTAGGAGTGGGCTTCCTTGCCAATGCCTGGGTGTTCAGTTCGCTCAAGGGCCGGGTTTAAACCGGTTAAAACAGCTTACGCCTTTGGTCTTCACCGGCGAAAAATGCCGCAAAACGTAAATGAACATGAAATTATCTTTTGTCATTCCGGTTTTCAGAAATGCAGGTTCGCTTTTCCCAACCTACGAGAAACTGACTGCGTTGTTTCAGCGCCTGCAAATGCCCTATGAATTGATTTTCGTTAACGACGGGTCTGACGACAATTCGCTCGAAGAACTTCTTGCATTGCAGGATCGGGACGCTGCGGTCAGGATCATTTCATTTTCCAGAAATTTCGGGCAGGTTGCCGCGGTTGTCGCGGGGCTTAAAGAAGTGGCCGGCGATGCAGCGGTGGTGATGTCGGCCGATTTGCAGGAACCCGTCGAACTCATCGCAGACATGGTCACCAAATGGAAGGAAGGAAATGAAATTGTGATCGGGCATCGGGTGGACCGCGAAGATGGGTTTATTGCCAACACGGCGTCGGTTATTTTCTACAAGCTCATGAAATACGTCAATCCCAAAATGCCCAAGGGCGGATTCGACTTTATGCTGCTCGATAAAAAGGCCGTCAGCGTATTGAACGCCATTGATGAACGCAACCGGTTTTTCCAGGGCGACATTCTGTGGCTCGGGTTCAGTACGGCATTTATTCCCTATAACAGACTTAAGCGTACCATAGGCAGATCGCAGTGGACGCTATCCAAAAAGCTCAAGTACTTTATCGATGGTTTGCTCAATACGTCTTACATCCCGATCCGATTGATGTCCTTAATGGGGATCTGTTTTTCTTTGATCGGATTTTTGTACGCCGTGGTCATTGCCTACAATCGGTTCATGCACAACACGCCGTTTACCGGATGGGCCCCGATTATGATCACGATGCTGATTATCGGCGGATTGATCATGTTGATGCTGGGCATTATTGGCGAATATGTATGGCGCACGTATGATGAGACGCGAAAAAGACCGCTTTACATCATCAAAGAAAAATACTCCAAATGAGAAAAATTATTGGATTTGCCATCAAATATCCCGTAGCCATTACAGCATTGTTGTGTCTGGTATTCCATTTTTTACTGCCGTTCAAGCCCAAGCCATTTGGAGACGGGGAATATCACGAAGGAACGATCCAGCTGATTCAATATGTGTTAAATGGTTTTGAGGGCAGCATACGCGTAGATAAAGGGCTTTTTACACTGTTTTATTACCTGATTCCGTACGCGATGGCTTTCAGTTTCCACAGCGAATCAGTGTTTTATCTGATGGGAGTCACCTTCAATTGCATTGTGGTGTGCCTGGCCATGCGGTATTTGTTCAAAACTTTTACCTATCTGAAGTTCTCTGAAAAATCAAGGTTCTGGGCGTTGTTGCTGCTTTGCCTGTTCCCGATCCATATTTATTATGCTATGGGAATATTGGCCGAAACTGCCGCGTTCTTTGCCGTTGCGCTGTTCGTGTATGCATGGGTTCGATTGACCGGTGACGGACAACGGCTCAAGTATGCCGCATTACTGTCATTTTCACTGCTGATATTAGTCGGGACGCGGCCTAATCTGGCGCCGTTTGTCATCGTCTTTCTCTTGTATCTGCTGATTCTGAAGCAACCCTGGAAGGCAAAACTGGTCGCGGTATCAGGTGTAATATTACCGATGTTGCTTTTGGGATTTTTTGAGCGCAAGGTAAATCAGGCCGATGAAAATTTTAAGAAAACGGCGTTCCGCAACCAAATGCTCTGGTCCCGATTTGAATTGCGCGACGAGCCCTTCAATTGGCTGCCGCAACACGGACAAGATAAATTTGCGTCATCCGATTACCTCAATAACCTCAAAAAGCGGCGCGAACTGGATTCCATTGCGCAGGCTCAAAACATAGACAAGACGGAATATTATCTCACTTGGGTTAAAAACGACATTCTTGAAAACCCCGGCCTTACGC
>JAEWLN010000023.1 GCA_023457535.1 Bacteroidota bacterium | reverse complement strand
ACTTTGACATGCGTGGTATTTCCGGTGCGGTGGATCACAAACTTGTCCTTTTTTTCCGTCCCTACGACAAGTACCCTTTTTTGCAGCAACCGATAATACGCGCGCGCATACCGTTCCAGGTGTTTTTTGCGGATCTTGAGCTGGGATTTGATGCGTGCGATGGTTTCATCCTTGACTTCATTCGGGACATTTTCGAACGCTTTGTCTATATCGGCATCGGACAAATTACCTGCGACAAAACGCGCCTGCTCGACCCAGTCTTTCTCCTGCGCCTTGGTCACAAATGCCAGATCGAGCGGATGTCCGTTGCGGTTGAACCATTTGACGCTCTTGAGATCTGCGGAGAATTTTTTCATGTGGCGCAGCGGCGGCATCTTCATGAGCAGCAACAGCAGGCTGCCGTCGTATTTGGCAAACGCCTGGTCGCGGTCGCGCGGGATCGGATAGTAGATTACTTTGCCATCCTTTTTGTGTTCGCCCCAGCGCCATTGGTCCTGGTGCCGGTCCCAATCGCCTATGAGCATATCGAACATACGGGCGCGCATGAAAGCCGTTTCGTCCACTTCGTATTTTTCGTCGGCTACGACATTGGCCAGAACATCATCGGTGCCGACAATTTTATCGGGTTTGCCAAAACTCGGCAGGTCTTTCCACGCGTCGGTCGGGCGCTCTTCGACAAGGTACAGTTGGTCGCCAAAATTCTCGTTGAACAGCCCTAGCGACTTTTGTTTGGGAATGTAATACAACATAGGATTGGTGTGGCGGATCCCGACTTTGTCCGCGAGCTTGCCCACCACGAAAGGCGTGTACGGATGCGACGTCGTATAGAAATCCATCACAAAATCCTCCGCGTAGGTGTCGCGGAAATCTTTTTCAACAGATTGGTCTTTGAATGTTTCCACCGATTGAATGAACCGGGTCGCACTTTTTCGCAGTCCGCGCATAACGTATTCCTTTCCGGCTTTGTCCTCGAGGCGCAGCGACAACGATTGGTGTCCGCCGCCGGCAATTGTGGGTTTGAGTCCGCCAAAAATGGTGTCGAGACTAGCGGTTTTCGCGCGGATCTTCATGCTGTAATATTCGCGGTAGTGGTTGCCCCACAAAAACCGGTAGGCCGCGCCCTTGGTCGTCATTTTTGCCGTGTAGATCGCGGTATCTTTAGTAGGCTGGAACTGGTTTGGAAATTCACGCAGATTGGGTTTTGGACGCGCCGCAACGGGTTGTGTCTTGAACAAAAGCGCTTCATTGCCTTTGTAATCCACGCCGTAAAACGACAAACGCGCCGCGCCGTTTTTGAGCACATCGACCACCGCATAACCGCCGCGCCCGAATGAAAAATCGTTTTTATTGATCGCGCGCGCCGCTTCTGACTTGGATCCCGCGCCACTGATGATTTGCCTGATCCCGAGGTTGTCAATGTACTGCAAATTGTGTTCGTGCCCGGAAACTACCACCACATTAGGTTTGTCCTGAATCAGCGCGCGCACGCGGCGGGCAAAGGCGTTGTATTTTTTATTCTGCAAATCGGCGGGACTCACCCCGGTGGTTTTGCGCAACAAGTTGATGACCGATCCGACAACGGGCAGCGGTACGCGCGATTTGAACGGAAACAGCTGCTTTTCAAGCGAAAACTGTCCGCCGTGCGGTCCTGCCGATACCAGCGGATGGTGCAGCGCAAGGATCGTCGTCTTGTTCTGGTTTTTGTTGATTTCGCTCTCGAGTTCGAGGAAAAACTGCTCGCGCGTCTTGATGTCGCAATCCTGATTGATTTTTGGATGATCGTCCCAATCCTGCAGGAACCATTCGCTGTCGATCACGATCAGTGCCGTTTGGTCATTGATGTTGAGTTTATCGATGCCGCAATTTTTGCGCGGCAGGAATGATTTTTTTTGCCTGAGGTAGTCATTGACGAATTTTTCCTGTTCGCGCAGCCCGTCGACGCCGTTGTACCAGTCGTGATTACCGGGCAAGAATACGGTCTTGCCTTTGAATTTTTTGGACAGTTCGAGCTGTCGCGTGAGTTTTTGTTCGGCGTCGGCGCGAAAACGACTGCCTTGGTTGGGCATGCCTGACGGATAGATGTTATCGCCCAAAAAGAGCAATGTACTGGCCGAATCGGCTTTTTGCAAACGGGCCTCCAGAAGCGGAAGGATTTTCTGTGCCTGGAAATCGGTGGTATTGCCCGCATCGCCAATGAGATAGAAGGTATGCGACCGGTTTTTGGGATTGTCAAAATCATCGCGGATCACGGCAGGCTCGCGTTGGCCAAATTGCGAATGATGCGTCGCGCAAGATTGCAGCCCTCCGGCGATAATCAAAACAAAGGCGGCCCTATGCAATGCAACGGCGGGTTTTGCGTTCCAATACCGAAATATTTTCATAATTTGGCCAGATAAAAAGTGGATCATGGACGTCATTCAGCAAGCGGAGGATTTTGTTTTTGCCCTTTTCAAAGATAAACTTTCTCGCTCATATACTTATCACAATTTTAACCACACGGCCCGCGTAGTGCAAGCCACGCGAAAACTGCTCGCCAAGGAGCCGCTCGCGCAGGCCGAGCAAACCGCTTTGTTGCTTGCGGCATGGTTTCACGATACGGGCTACACGAACGGAAGTGAAGGTCATGAGAAAACGAGCGTGGACATTCTTGGGGCGTTTGCACGCGAAAGGGCCGTAGATGCCCAAACGTTGGACCTGGCCGGTTCACTGATTCGCGCGACCGAATTTGCATCGGTTCCCAAAACGCCGGCCGAATGCATCATCCGCGACGCCGACACCGCGCATTTTGCAGATCCGAACTACGCCGGATTGTGTGAATTGCTGCGCGAGGAGTGGAAGCTGCTCAATATGCGCCAATATTCGGATTTGGAATGGGCCGTTGAAAACCGCTATGTGCTCACGCAGTGCCACCGGTATTACACCGATTACGCCAAAAGCAAATGGCAATCGGCCAAAGATGCCAATATCGCCCTGGTGCAGCAACGCATCAAAATGCTCGAAGAAGAGCAGTCGCGACTTGAAGGCAGGAAAAAGAAACCTGAAAAGGACGAGCGGCCGGACCGGGGCATCGAAACCATGTTCCGCACCACGCTCAACAACCATACGCACCTGAGCCAGATCGCTGACAGCAAGGCGAACATCTTGCTGTCGGTCAATGCGATCATCATTTCCATCGCGCTTTCATCGCTCGTTCCCAAACTCGACAGTCCGGGCAACGTCCATTTGGTAATCCCTACGTTCATCATGGTGATGTTCAGTGTCGTATCAATCATATTCGCGATCCTGTCGACCAAGCCAAAGGTCACACGCGGTTCGTTCACGCGCGAGGAAATCGGGCAAAAAAACATCAATTTGCTGTTCTTTGGAAATTTCTATAAAATGCCGGTGGACGAATACGTCTGGGCGATGAACGAAATGATGAAAGACAAGCAATACCTGTACGATTCTATGATCAAGGATTTGTATTACCTGGGCGTGGTGCTCAACAGAAAATACAAATTGCTGCGCATGACGTACACTATTTTTATGGTGGGAATCATTGTGTCGGTGGTGGCGTTTGTCGTGGCGTTCCGATCCGTGACGGTCTAACCCTGGATTTCATTGAGCAATTCCAGATAGCTGTATACGCGCGTTTCGGCAGATGCGTCGAACAGCACTTTGACGCGTATGCCTTTCAGTCCTGACACGCCCTGCAGATCCTCGATGTCAAAATACTCGACCTCGCCGAGTTTTCCTTTGTGCTGTAAAAACGCGATGTAGCGGCTGTATTCGTGCAGTTCGGCTTGCTGGGTGTAAACGATTGTGATTTTGTCGGCTTGCGTGATGCGCTCCGATGAGCCTTTGATGAACGCCTTGTCGATGCGCTTTTTGACCACTTCATAGCGCGCATTGTACGATCCGTCTACGTCGAAGCGCTTTTCGTCCATGCGGAACCGGATCGTGATCGGATGGTTGAACACCAGCAACAGCGAGGCAACTTCCATCGGGTACGGCAGCGTTTGCTTGATCGCGTGGTATTGGTTTTCCATTTCGCACATCGCCTGCAATTGCCACAGCCGGAGATTGTACAAATACAGCAGGTCAAATTCCGCCTGGTTGGTAATGGATTTTCCGATATAGAGGTTGTGTTCGACGCCATCGGTTTTAAAACGTTCGTAATAATGCGGGTACTGCGCCTGGGCTTCGACTTGTTTTTTGTCCAGCAGCGCCGACATTTTCTTGTTGATCACAGACAAACTGCTGTCGAACTTCCTGCGCGCGTCGTAAATAGTTCCTGACGTCGGGTCGAGCCGTTCAAAGTAGGACGCGATCAGCTTGTCCACACCGGCATCGCCCGCTTTGTATTGGCGCAAGATCGGGTTGACATCGGCTTTGATGTAACCCATGACCAGTTGTTCGCTATCGGCTTTGAGGCGCTCTTCGATCGTTTGGATCAGGTCGCGCAGTTCGAAGATTTTCTGCTCAAAAATCGGCAATTTTTGCGAGGCGAACATCGATTCGAATATTTCGATCAGCAATTGCACCTGCAGCACAATGTCTTCCTTGGTTGTGGCGTTGCGCAGCTCGGACGAGCCTTTGACGTCGATCTGGCCGTACAGCGGATATACGTCCGGAAACACAATTTCATGAAAGGCCGTCTCGCGTGTCTGGTTGATGTGTGCCATGGCTTCTTCGCGGAATTTCCAGTACACACTCGAGTGGATGGTAGTGTACTCGTTCTGTATCATCGCGTCTACCTGGTTCTGGATGTCCGAATAATAACGGTCTATCGTATCGGTAATGTAAGGCATGACGATGTCGAGCTTGTTGGCGTTGATGCTGTTGAGCACTTTGGGCCGCGCGGACACTATTTCGACCACGCCAAACAACTGGTCGTTCTTTACCACGGGCGCAAAAATAGCGCTGCCGACGTTTTGCCGACGCAACATTTGGGCGAATTCGACCTGTCCGGTGTCGCGGGCGAACTGATCCAGGTCAGAAATACTGAGGTAGCGCCGCTGTTTGATCCAATCGGCAAAATATTCATCGCACGCCATTTCGTCACATTCGCATTGGTCGATTTCTGCCAGGATGTAACTCGGGATTTTCTTGTCGAAAGGCGCCGCGACAAACCGGTTTTCTTCAGGGTTAAGCGCCGTAAACCCAATTTCGAGATCGGGGATTTTAAAAATCGAGCGAAAGACCTCGCGGAAATTCCCGGTTCCCCCTAAGGAATCGTCGGGCTTGATGAGCAATGTTGTTTTGAGGTTCGAAACGGCGCTTTCCGTAGTGGCATCGTACAAAGACATAATGCCAAAGCCACGCAGAATCCAGCTTTGCGGTGGGAATTTTTGCTTCCAGAGTTCAATGTTGTGAAAGTTGTCGATCAGCAAATCGATGTCCTGGGCAGAAATCGCTACCGATTGCGGCGTGGGCAGCACTTCGATAAAATCGCCGTTGTACAAAATGCGGTAGTGCTTCAAGATGCCGGATTCGTCCGGAATGTCGTAAAAAAACGGCTTGCTGAAATCCAGACGGTATTGGTAATAGACGCTCAGGATCAAACAACAGCTCATGATGTAAAACGTGTCGTCGTCAAAATCGCGGATCACCATGTCAAAGTCCGGGCCTGCGTTGTTGAGAATGTGCTGGAAGCGCTCGGTATAATTGAAAGTGATGTTGTGAAACGGGATCGTGATGGCTTTGATCTCGTTTTTGGTCAGCGCCGTAGGGAACAGGTCTGATAACAAATAGCGGATGAGCGTTTTGTGCTGCTCGATCTGCGCCACATCGGTGATTCCCGTACGCAATTCCGGGACGGTAGCCACCTGCGCGAGCAATCCTTTGGCGTAACTGACGCGGTAATCGACATCGGAATTGGCGATCATTTCGAGATTTTCGATCAGCTTGTGGAACGAAATCTGGATTTCAAACGGATTGCTGGGTGATTGCTGGAAAATCATGGCGTGATGATTTGACGCCGCAAAGATACGTATTATCAAAGTACGCGCGTTCATTACTGCCGATATTTCGCTTTGGGACATCGCAGTGCCATCGGTTCAAACGAATCTTAAATCGACGGCGCGTTTTTTCACAAACTATTGGCAAAATGCTAACAGTCCGTCCAAAAATCGGGGCGTAATTTTAAAGTATTACAATCTTAAACCCTTCATTATGATTACGCAAATACAACAATTGCCCGACAATATGGTGGGATTTCGCGCCTCGGGTGAAGTCACCAAAGCCGATTTTGAACCCGTACTGCAAACGGTAGAACAATTTGTAGAACGCAACGACAAACTCAATTACATGCTGGTCCTGGACACCTCGCCCAAGGAATTTACCGCCGGAGCCTGGCTGCAGGACGGACTCATGGGCATCAAACACATCACCAAGTGGAACCGCGCTGCCATCGTGACCGATTCTGATGAGGTGATCCAGTTTACCGATGCGTTCAGCAAATTGATGCCCGGCGAATTCAAAGGGTTCCGCAAGGAGGAATTGCAAACGGCCATCGACTGGACATCAGAGCAAATTGAACTTAAAAATTAACGCCATGTCAGAACTAAAAAATTTATCCGACCAGAAGGCCATCGCCAAATTGAAAGCGCTTGCCGAAGATGTTAAAATGTGTATGTTTTGCACTGAACTGACCCAATTGCCGATCAATTCCCGTCCGATGGGCCTGCAGGAAGTAGACGATTTCGGGAACTTGTGGTTTATCAGTTCGCGCAGCAGCAATAAAAATTTTGAAATCAGCCAGGACGATCGTGTCCAGTTGTTCTTTTCCAAATCTTCGGATAGCCATTACTTGTCTGTATATGGAAAAGCCACCATTTACCGCGATCGCGCCAAAATTGAAGAATTGTGGAGCCCGATGGCCAAAGCCTGGTTCGAAGAGGGAAAGGACGACCCCGATGTCACACTGATTAAAGTTGCCCCTGAAGAAGTTTACTACTGGGATACCAAAGACGGAAAGCTCGTGAGTTTGCTGAAGATCGCTGCATCGGCGCTAACGGGTTTGCAGTCTGACGGTGGCGTGGAAGGAAACATCCGCGTGTGATGGATCAACAAAATGCGCCCTTTTCCTGTATCGGATCGTTATGTATTTGGCTTCTGTCTATCGCACCCAGTTAACTTCTTACGATTACAAGCCATACAAAAACGGTAGTTTGAAATTTGGTGACAGGAGCTAATTGTGGGAATAGTATAAACGCATCGGTTAAAATTGTAAAGGATTTACGTGTTTCGCGGCGTAACTTAAGTTTCCAATTCAACTCCAATGCCATGAAGAAATCGTTACGAAAATCGCTGCGCAAACCACAGCGCTCGCTTGAAAACCTATCGCAAATGCTGCATACGATCGACTATGACCAGATTCGGCTGCACCAAAAGCAATACCTCGACAACCTGCTCGAAACAAACCGCCGGTTGCTCAAAGATTTTAAAATTGATAACATAATTGCATTTTAACCATGGATTCAGCCAACCAACCTCCTAAAAAACCGCACGCCGATGATGCCGAACAATTCGACAGCCAGGGTTATGCCGATGACACCAAATACACCTCCCCGGACAAATACCTCGCCCTCGAGCAAAAAGGCGTCAAGTATACCGATGAAGGTCATCCGGAAAGTTTTTCAGACCATTTTGAAATTTCCAATGAGGAACATTCTGAAAAATTCCGCACCGCCGGTCCAAACAGCCGCAATGCCGATGCGTTCAGTCAGGACGATTACATCCTGCGCGACAATGTAGACCTGGACGAAGACCAGCATATTTCCATTTCTGCTGATGACCAGGATGTAGAAGATCTCAATACGCGCGACGAACGCTGAGATTGCTGCCGCGTCAAAACAAAAGCCGCCTCTTTGAGAGAGACGGCTTTTTCATTTTATTTAATTATGGACAATTAACTCGCGGCGTCGAAATAGATAGACGAAAGTCTGATTTCGCTGAGCCGCGCAAATGCGGTTTGTTCTTCTTTGATGGCCAGCGCCAAAAATTCAGCAGCCAGGTCTTCGCCGGTTTTGAGCGCCAGTTGGTGCAATTCCGTATAGCTTGCCACTTCGTGCTGCATGAGTTTCTGCGCGCAGTCGATGATTTCTTTATCGCGGAAATAACCGGATTCGACCAATTCCAGACTTGGGTTTACGGACATGATCTTTTCTACGGCTTCGCAACGCTGTCCGCTCACGCGCTGTCCTATGGCGTCAAAAACGTGGATCAAACGGATGATCTGGTTTTCAGTAACAGCCAGGTGTGCAAGAATGGCCGAGGTAAGTTCGTAAGACGTAGCGAGCTTGGCCATTGCAGGTAAAGCTTCGGCCAATTCGCGCTCGCACCAGTACATTTGCTGAAGGCGCTCCTGGAAATCGGCACGCCAGTCTTCAGGCGTTTTTTCTCTGCGTTTTGGGGGCTTGGCGGTGGTGAACTTTTTCATAGTGTTTCCCATTTAGACTACAAATGTTCAAAATATACTGTCGGTCAGCTTTATACATTACTTTTTAAACCTTACAATATTCCCATTGCGCGATTTTTCCGATGTGGAAAAGCTGTAAAATAACCGTGTAATGTTCTTAACCGGCAAATATCCGTGTCCGTTAATTTAGCCGGTAAATAGCCAATAAAATGAACACCGAATCTGAATTTGACGCCATCATCATCGGCGGCAGCTACGCCGGACTCTCGGCAGCGATGACCCTTGGGCGCGCCCGACGACATGTGTTGGTCATCGACAGTGGCAACCCGTGCAACAAGCAATCGCCGCGTTCCCATAATTTTTTAACGCGCGATGGTGAGCGGCCGTGCGATGTGACCGCGGTGGCCCGGGAACAGGTCACGCAATATCCTACCGTAGATTTTGTATCGGCCAAAGCCACGCAAGCGCGCAAGGACGACAGATTATTCGCTGTCCGCGCGGACAATGGCCAAACGTATCGCGCGCCCAAACTAGTTTTTGCCTCCGGACTCACGGACCTGTTGCCTGACATTCCGGGATTTGCCGACTGCTGGGGCCGTTCGGTGCTGCATTGTCCTTATTGCCACGGTTACGAGGTGATCGATCGCCCGACCGGAATCCTGGCCAACGGTACCCTCGCATTCGAAATGGCGCGCACCATCTCCCAATGGACCAATGACCTGACAGTATTTACCAACGGCAAGGCGGTATTTTCAGAAGATGAATACGCATTTTTCAAGCAGCGGTCCATTGCTGTGGTCGAAGAGCAGATCAAGCAGCTCGATCACGAGAACGGCCAATTGACCCAGGTGGTTTTTGCAGGCGGTCGGCCGTACGCGCTTGAAGTGCTTTACGCGCATCCACATACGCGGCAACAATGCGATTTGGCCGTCAAATTCGGGTGTCGGATGAATGATCACGGCTGCATCGACTCCGATGTATTCCAACGCACGAGCGTTCCCGGAATTTTTGCCGCCGGCGACTGTACCAGCGTAGGCCGCGCGATCTCTGTAGCCGTCGCGGCGGGAACCGTGGCGGGCCTGTTTCTCAATAAAGAACTTATCGAAGAAGCTTCATCCGAGGCATTGCATCAGGAAGGACAGCACCGCTGAGGTAAGGTATCCGGCTACTGACGACATTGCGCTAAAATTTTAAACGTTTTTACCGATGTTCCGCTGCCCGTCCTGACCCAATAAAATCCCGGGGACAACACTTCAAATTCCAGTGCGCTGCCGGCATCGGGCATTTCGTAAACTTTTTTGCCGGTGACGTCGTATACCGTCACATCGCCTAGTGTCGCGCCGCTTTGGATCGTGAATCTGCCATCGGGCGAAGGATTTGGAAAAATGACGATGGGCGCCGGGTCTGCATCGGGAATTCCCGTTCCGAGCGAGGCATCTTTGACGTAAATTCCCTGGTTGGACGCGATAATAAGCTTTTGTTCGCATTGCAACATCGCGTAGCTGTAAAAGTTGAGCGTTTCCGAGCCCACGCTCCAGTCTGTATCGGTTTCGTCCAGTGGGCGTTTGCGTAAAAACGTATAATTGCTGTCCTGTGTTGCCGTGGTGGTCAGCGTGTACAAATAATCTCCGGCCACAGCCATGGTCCGGTTAAGGCCGCTCATCAGGCCGGTTTGGTCCGCCGTCCAATGGTAGCCAAAATTGTCGCTGCGCAATACTTTGTTGTATCGCGAAACGTATAAGGTGTTTCCTACGCGTTGGGCGTCGTCAAAGTCGAGGCCCGGGTTGTAGGTCTGGTTTTCGTAATAGTGCTCGATCCAGGTGTTGGCTTCGGCCAGGAACCGATACAACGTACCATTGGATCCTGCTACGGCAATCAGGGAATCGGGCGTGTCGAGCAGTTTGTGCACGGTCAACGAATACGATGGAATGCCGTTCGAGAAGTTAACCCATGTGCCGTCCGGATTGCGTCTGTACACGCCGCCGCCCAATGTAGAGGCAAACAATTGGCCATCGCGCGCTGCAAAACTGCTTACCCATCCGGTGTTGACGTGTAATGTCCACGGCCCCGACAAATGGTTCATCGGAGCCGAGAAAATCCCGATTCCGGTTCCTGCATACAAACGATTCCCGAATCGTATCAACGCGCGCACGTCAGTGTTGGAATTGGTAATAGTGACGGGTTGCCACTGCGCGCCGGCATCGGTACTGAAATAAACCGTTGTACCCGATGCGGTGTAAAGGGTTTGGTCGATAAGGGCAAGGGCGGTAAATTCTGTTGCGGGCAGGTTTTCGAGGCGGTTCCAGGTTTGGGCCTGCATGGCCACGCCGAGCAACAGCGCAAGCGGCGTGGTAAAAAGCGTTAGGATTTTCATGATTGGATGATTGATGATTTTGTGATTGATGATTTGTGATTGATTAAATCGGATTGTTCGTTTTTGATGGATTAGCGGATTGAAACTCTGGTTATGGATTCATAAGCATCGGTTTTGAATTGACGTGGCAAAACTACCAAACCCGCTGCCGGTGTTTCAAAGCCAATGTAACCGAAGGCGGTTTTTGTGTCATGAACCGGTTGAATTGTGCCGTATTGGTCAATATCGGCCATTTGCCGCGTTCAGGCGCGTTTTTTCGGCGTTCGTTACAATGCATCGGGAAAATCCACTCCGTTTAAAATAGTTTTGCAGCACATCCATTCTTGCTTGCAAACGATAAGTAACTATCTTTAAGCCCTATAATCTGTTGTGAAGACTTTTTTCCCGATTTTCCGAAATGCCGCTGCGATGCTTTTGCTCGCTTTATCCATTTCCGTTGGTGCGCAAATCCGCAAAGGCGACGCGTTCACGACGCGGATCGATTCGTTGAACCGCCTGGCCTTTGATGAGCCGGTGCGCGTGCTGGAATCGTGCGACAAAATGCTGGTATCGGCCCGGCAAAAAAAGCGCACCACAGATGTAGGTTTGCTGCTTCAGGTTAAAGGCGTGGCCAAAACTTCGCTGGGCCATAACACTGAGGCACTGCGCTTTCACATGCAGTCGTACCATTTGATTGACTCGATCAAAAACAATGAAGGTAAAATCCTGGCCTTGATCAATATTGCATCGGTGTACACCAATATCGACAATGCGGTCAAAAGCCGCGAATACCTGCTCAAGGCGCTGGCCATCACGCCAAAAGACGCCGACAATTACCTCAAGACGATTTTTGTAAACCTTGGCGTATCGTATACGATGACCAACGAGATGCGAAAGGCGATCCAGTATTACCATCAGGCCATTCCGTATCTTAACCGGCAAAACGACCACAACGGACTTGCGGTCAACTACCACAATATCGCATCGTCTTATACCGAACTCGGCGATTACGCCAATGCGGAAAAGTTTGAGTTGCGCGCACTGGATCATTACCGCCGATCCGGAAGTAAAAGTACGCTGGCGATGATCTCGCTCGAACTCGGTAAAATATACACGCGCAGCGGCCAGCTCGACAAGGCCGGATTGCATCTTGAAACAGGAAGGAAAGCGGCCGTCGAGGTCAATTCGCCTTACTTTCGCGATACGTATTACGAATATATGGCCTACTGGCACAAAGCGCGCGCAGATTACCGGAAAAGCGCCCAGTTCTGGGAAAAGCTCGTGGCGTTGCGCGACTCCATCCATTCCGATGAAACCGTGCAAAACAGCATCATGCTCGAGCAGCAATTCCAGTCTGGTTTGCAAGCCAAAGAAATCGAGTTGCTCAGGGTGCAAAAACAGCTCGACGCGGCCGCAATCGAAAAAAACAAGGTGTGGCGCCTGGTGTTTGCCGTTTTTACGTTTTTGTGCATTGCGCTGTTGTTTGTGTTGTATCGCAATTACAAGCTAAAACAATTGTCCAATCAGCAACTGATGCGCGAGAAAGACCTGCTCACGCAAAAGAACCTGCAACTGGAAAACGAAAACATCCTCGTGCAATTTGAGACGCTCAAAAACCAGGTCAGCCCGCATTTTTTATTCAACTCGCTCAACGCGCTGGCCTCGCTGATCAACACTGATCCTAAAAAGGCCGTACAGTTTACCACTGCGTTTTCCAAAATTTTCCGCAACACCCTTGAGCTCAAAGACCGGCATCTGGTAACTCTGGCCGAGGAAGTCCAGCACGTGAACTCGTATTTGTTGCTGCAAAAAATGCGTTTTGGCGACAACCTTAAGGCCGATATCACGATTCCATCTGACCGCATGCGGGATTACCTTCCGCCGTTTTCGCTGCAGATGGTGGTCGAGAATGCGATCAAACACAACGCGATCTCATCGGCTGAACCGCTTCAGATCGACGTGCGCGTACGCGGTAATTTCCTGGTGGTAACCAATAACCTGCAATCGCGGCAATTTGTCGAAGATTCGACCGGGACAGGCGTGAGCAACATCCGTTCGCGCTACAAATACGTCACTGAGCTTGAACCAGTTTTTGAAGTCAGGAACCAAGAATATTATGCCGAACTCCCGTTAATCCAGGAAGAATGATCAAAGCCGTTATTATTGAGGACGAAAAACCGGCGTCCGAATTTTTGTCATCGGTGCTGCAGCGCATTGCCCCCGACGTAGCCGTGCTTAAAACCATCGACAACGTCAAATCGGCCGTACAATGGCTGGCTGAGAATCCGGTCGATTTGATTTTTTTGGATATCCACCTTGGCGACGATATCGGTTTTTCGATTTTCGACAAACTGCGCATCTCCGTGCCGGTGATCTTTACGACGGCTTACAACCAGTATGCGATACGCGCGTTCAAGCTCAACAGTGTCGACTACTTGCTCAAGCCGATTATGGAGGAGGATTTGCTGCACGCGCTTGAAAAATTCCGGTCGCAAAAGGCCAATCCGGCCATCGATATTGCGGCGTTGCTCGAGGCGATGAACAAAAAGCCCGATTATCAGGAGCGGTTTATGGT
>JAEWLN010000022.1 GCA_023457535.1 Bacteroidota bacterium | reverse complement strand
TCACCGGGACGCCCATCGCCATGGCCTCAAGCGCGGCCAATCCGAAGCTTTCCGTTTCCGACGGCAGCAAAAACAAATCGGTGTAGCTCAGGATCTGGTCGATCTCGGTGCTGTTGCCAAAAAAGATCACTTTCTCCAAAATGCCGAGCGAGGTACACAATTGTTCTGCTTCTTCCTTTTCAGGGCCGTCGCCCACAAGCATGAGTTTGGCCGGGATCTGCTGCTGCACTTTGTAGAACACTTTGATCACGTCCGGGATGCGCTTGACTTTCCTGAAATTGGAAATGTGCGTGATCACGCGTTCGTTGTCGGCGGCAATGCGCGAGCGGTAACACGGGGTTTGCGTGCGGTCGATCGCCTTGTCGAGCTCGATAAAATTCGGGATCACAACAATCTCATTTTTGATGTTGAACAATTTGAGCGTGTCTTCCTTTAAACTTTGCGACACTGAGGTCACAATATCGCTTTTGTTGATGCTGAACGTAACGGCCGGCTTGTAGAACGGATGGTTCCCCACAAGCGTAATATCGGTGCCGTGCAGCGTGGTGACCATCGGAATTTCGATGCCTTCGTCCTTGAGCATCTGCTTGGCCATGTAACCGGCATACGCATGTGGAATTGCATAATGCACATGCAGCAGTTCTATTTTGTAAAGCTTGACCATATCGACAAGCTTGCTCGAAAGCGCCAATTCATAAGGTTGGTAATGAAACAGCGGATATTCCGGCACATTGACCTGGTGGTAATGCACATTCGGATTCAGCACCGCCAAACGCACCGGCTGACTGTAAGTTATGAAATGAATTTCGTGGCCTTTGCGCGCGAGCTCGAGTCCGAGTTCAGTGGCTACCACACCGCTTCCGCCAAAGGTCGGATAGCAAACGATCGCAATTTTCATAATGGGGATTTTACCTTACGAAATTAGCAATAAATCGGCTTCTATTTCTTATTTTTTATGGTTATTGTCAGGGCGTGCCGGCAGATCGCACCTGGTGTAACAGGAAAGCTTTCCGGCTGCCGTCAGGCTGTCGCTACTCGCTTTTGTTCCACTGCGTTGCACAAAGAGCTCAAACACGCGCTCCATCCTTCACGCAAACGGAATTACCGCACGATTGCCGTATAGATCAGCTTTTGGATGTCTTCGCGAATGTTCTCCTTGGACAACGTATTGACGCCTGCTTCCGGATAAGTCCGGTTGGACAAAAACACATAGATCAGCTCGTTTTCAGGGTCGGCCCAGGCGATCGTTCCGGTAAATCCGGTGTGCCCAAAGCTCGTCATCGGTACGCAACCGCAGGTAGGCCCAGGTGTTCCGGGCAGTTGCGGCTTATCGAATCCAAGACCGCGCCGGTTGCCTTCGGCGCAAAAATAACAGGTATTGAACGTGTCGAACGTTTCAGGTGAAAAATACTCTTTGCCGCCATAATTGCCCTTCCACAAAAACAGCTGCATCATTTTGGCCACGTCCATCGCGTTCGAGAAGACGCCTGCATGTCCGCCCACCCCGCCATCCATCGCCGCGGCCATATCGTGCACATAACCGTCAATGGTCTGGTATCGGAAATAATTGTCAACCTCCGTTGGCGGAATCACGTAGCGGTTAAATTTCGCAAGCGGATTGTAAGTAGTATTGTTCATCCCCATCGGCTTGAAAAATTGCACCTCGCTCAAAACGTCGAGCCGTTGGCCTGTCATGCGTTCAAGGTAATCGCGCAGGATGATGAACGTAAAGTCGCTGTATTTGTATTCTTTTTTGGGAAGCAGTTTGCTGTCGATGATTTTCTTAATGATGGTGTCGTGGTAATCGTTGCGGATGAACAAACTGTCGGCCACCTGACGCGAGAACTGCGCATCGGCGATTTTTCGGTAATACTTCTCTGACGGCCTTTTGTTCTTGTCGAGCGTCGATTCGTAGAAAGGGATCCAGGCCTGCAACTGCGCGTAATGCGACAACAAATCCTTAAAATTGATGTTGGCTTTGTCCGAATGGGCAAAAACAGGCAACATCGCACCCAACGTTGTCTCAAGCGTGACATTCCGCCTCTCGTACTGCTGCATCACATTGGGCAACGTCGAAACGATTTTGGTCAGCGACGCAATGTCGTAAATGTCCGAATTGGCGACTTTGGCCGGATTGGTGTAATCGTGCGTGCCAAAAGATTTCTGGTACACGACTTTGCCTTTGCGCGCAACGAGGATCTGGATGCCGGGCGTCATTTTCTTATCGATCGCCTTTTTGGCAATGCCGTCGATCTGCGATAGCACATAAGCGTTCATCCCGACATTTTCCGGGGCGGTAAACCCCAGGCGGTTCAGCTTTTGCGTCGTGAGCCCGTCGCCTTCCCTGAAATGCGGCGCGATGGAAACCGGCAATTTGCCTTTGGCGTCAACGGCCCCAAAAATGATCTCGGCCGATACTTCCTGTGCAAAAGTGCTGTTTTGATACGATTGCACGACGGCTTCTATGTTGGAAAAATCAGCAATCTGCATCAGCGAGTACGGCTTGGTGAACGCGTCAAGGATCACGGTGTGCTGTGCGGCGATTTTAGACAATTTTTCGAGGTCCTGATCTGAAAACGCATGGCTTTTCCAGGCCTTGTCCGATTTGTGAAACCCTACAATTACCGTGTTGTAGGCCTTGAGTTGTACGTTCAGACTGTCGATGTTTTCGTGGAATACCTCGGTCACATCGGTGTATTTTTTGAGCGTGGACACAAAGGCGGTGTTCGTATCATCGCCCAGTTTGACGTAAGCGATCTTATGGTTTTCAAGATTGTTGATCGGCAAAATCCCGTTTTCGTTCTTGAGTACGGTAACGGCGTGCTCGTACAATTCGTATTGCAAAGCGTCGTTTTCAGATGCGTTCAGATCCTGGTACAAATTGGCCGTTTTGATCGGCGTAAAGCGCGTAAGCCCGGTTTTATATTTGTATTTGAGGATTTTGCGCACCGAATGTTCCACCCTTTCGGGTTTGATCACCGAATCCTGGATCGCCGCGCATATCTTCTCGTAGGCGCGCGGTACATCTTCTGCGCACAATAAAATATCGTTGCCGGCCAGGAATGCCTCGAGATCGATGTCGCCCGGCTTGAGGTGGTTGCTTGCGGCTTTCATGTTGAGCGCGTCGGTAAAGACCAGGCCGCGGAACCGCAAATGCTTTTGCAGTGCATTGGTAACGATGTCGTATGAAATAGACGACGGCACGTTTTCGCGTTTTTCAAGCGACGGCACGTTCAAATGCGCCACCATGACCGATTCAAGTCCGTGGGCGATCAGCTTTTTATACGGATAAAACTCAACGTCTTCCAATCGCTCGCGGCTGTGGGTGATCAGCGGCAATGAATAATGCGAGTCGGCCTCCGTATCACCGTGGCCGGGAAAGTGTTTTCCGGTGGAAATGATGCGCTGTTGCTGGAACCCTTTCATCATTGCGAGTGCGCTTTCGGCCACATTTTCGCGTGTTTCGCCAAAAGAGCGGAATCCGATGATGGGGTTTTTAGGGTTCGTATTGATGTCCAGTACGGGGCCAAAGTTGAATTGGATGCCCATGCGGTTCGAATGCTTGCCCATTTGCGCCCCGACGCGCTCGAGGAGTTTTTTGTCTTTGATCGCGCCCAGCGTCATATTCCATGGGAAACGATACGTCGAATCGAGCCGCATGCCGAGTCCCCATTCGCCGTCGATGGCAATGAACAGCGGCAACCTGGATTTGGATTGGTAGCGGTTGGTAAGACGCGCCTGACGCCCGGGACCGCCCTGAAAAAAGATCAGCCCGCCCACTTTGTAATCAGACACAAGCTTGTCGATGCTTTTGATGTGCGCCGAATCTTTGTTGGAATACGCCGAGACCATGAACAATTGCCCGATCTTTTCGTCGAACGTCATTTTTTTATAAACGCTGTCCACCCACCGGCGCTGGCCTTCAGATTCGTAGACCTGTTCGTAGATGTCGAACGCGGCATCCGCAACAGACAGCGGCTCAGGTTTTTGCGGCGCGTGTACCGGCACCGGCTTTTTACCCGCGCATCCGGCGGCCAGCACACAAAGTGCACCCAATAAAAAACGTGGGATACGGATCATAACTGCGGTTTAAAAGAATCGGCTGTGCCAGCTTTCACCGGCCGGAACTTCCCATGCGTCCTGCCATTCCTCGATGGTATTGACGAGGTTGTTGAACACAATGGTGTTTTCAGAAACGGCTTTGTCCTTGGCCATTTTCTTGAATTCGATCAGTGGCTTGTGCGCAATGTGCTCGCCGAGTTTGAATGTCACATTCATTTTGTCGAGCAAATCGACGCCGTATTTTTGCTCAAGCGATTGGATAAAACGCACCGATGCATCGATCGAACAACCTGTTGCATTTTGCGCGCCCTGATTGACCGCAAAAATGATGAATCGGTTGTATTTGAGCAAATAGGACGCTTCAAGCCCGGTTCCGTGCGCAGACCAATCTTCGATAAAAGCGCGCGTGTCGGCTTCAATTTCATTCATTTCCGCATCGGTGAATTTGCGATTGGACTGGTAGATCCAGATGCGCGATTCGGGCGGCAAATTTTCAAACGGGACGTACATTTTTAACTATTCTTATTATTATTCTTATTGGCCTTTTGACCTTTACGACTTTCTGACTTTACGCCTTTACGCCTTTATGACTTTAGCCTTTATGACTTTATGACTTTATGACTTTATGACTTTATAACTCACAGATCCTGTGCACGCGCAATCAGTTCAGCCACATCCAACACCTTTACATCAGCTTCCTTTTCTTTGGCTTTAACGCCATCGGTCAGCATCGTATTGCAAAAGGGGCAGCCTGCGGCAATAATTCCGGAACCTGTCTCGAGGGCTTCCTCCGTGCGTTCGATGTTGATTTCCTTGTTTCCGGGTTCGGCGTCCTTGAACATTTGCGCGCCGCCCGCACCACAGCACAGGCCGTTGGAGCGAGAGCGCTTCATTTCGACGAGTTCGGCATCGAGTTTTTGGATCAGATCGCGCGGGGCTTCATAAATGTTGTTGGCGCGTCCGAGATAGCACGGATCGTGAAATGTGATCTTTTTGCCTTTGAATTGTCCGCCCTCAATGGTGAGCCGTCCGTCGTCGAGCAGCGATTTGAGAAATTGCGTGTGGTGGACCACCTCATACGTCCCGCCGAGTTCTGGATATTCATTTTTGAGCGTGTTGAAACAGTGCGGGCACGCCGTAACGATTTTTTTAGCCTCGTAGGCGTTGAGCACTTCAATGTTCATCATCGCCTGCATCTGGAACAAAAATTCATTCCCTGCCCTCTTGGCCGGATCGCCCGTACAACTTTCTTCTGTTCCGAGCACAGCAAACGAAACGCCGGCGCGGTTCAGGATTTTTACAAACGCCTTGGTGATTTTCTTGGCGCGGTCGTCAAAACTGCCCGCACAACCAACCCAAAACAAAACTTCGGGCTGTTGTCCGCTGGCAAGCATTTCGGCCATGGTTGGCACCACTAAACTTTCTGACATATTTATCGTTTAATTAGTCTATTCGTGTTTTCCGTCGTCAAATACCTGAATGGTCACTTCTTTTTCGACCAGATCAGTAAATTGTCCGCGGTAGCGCGTGGCCTTGACCAGGTGGTTGTCGATCCAGTGGTAATTGCCCCCGCGCGGTTTGCCCATCACCATCCCGTGGTATTTGAAACCGTGCTTTTTGAGCCAGGTTTCTGTATACGCCCGGTGTGCCTCGGCCCTTGAGGTAAAAAAGAAGATAATGTGCCCTTCATCATACCATTTGTTCAAAGTGGCGAGCGCATCGGGATACACTGCCGCGGTCAGCATCCGTTCGGGTTCTTCGTTGGGGATGTCGTCGCAAATCGTCCCGTCTATGTCGATCAGGTAATTTTTAATTCCTTCGGGCAGAATCGGGCTGATCTTTTGGCCGTTCTGCGTTGTCTCTTGTAAATTGTCGTCGATTTCTTCTGTCTTCATTGGGTTGGTTTTTAAGTCTGAATGTAATCTGAATCAAAAACCTCTTAACCTCACTTTATAAGAGTTTTTTATTGTTTAAAGTCCCAGTTTCAAGCTTTTGCAAATCGCAGCCACTTAAACTTCAGACCTTACACTTTCAAATTTTAATTTTCGTTTTTCCAGTTCAATCTGTCCTGCTGGCTGTACTGCCATGGGGCACCGTTGTTTTCTACATTGGTCATCATGGCGTTGAGCGACATCGGGGCCGCGCTTTGCTCCATGACCAGATAACGCCGCATGTCCATGATAATCGACAGCGGGCTGATGTTGACCGGACATTCCTCCACACACGCATTGCACGAGGTACACGCCCACAGCTCCTCGGGGGTGATGTAGTCATTGAGCAATGTTTTGTTGTCCGGGATAAAAACACCTTTGTTCGCGTCGATGTTGCGGCCTACCTCTTCGAGCCGGTCGCGCGTATCCATCATGATTTTGCGCGGCGAGAGTTTTTTGCCCGTGATATTGGCCGGGCATGCCGAGGTACAACGGCCGCACTCGGTACACGTATAGGCGTTCATAAGTTGCACCCAGTTGAGATCCTGTACGTCCTGCGCGCCAAATTTTTGCGGCACGGCATTTTCATCTGCGGCCGGCGCAGCGGCAAACGGATCGGCGTTCGGGTCCATCATCAGTTTGACTTCATTGGTGACCGATTCAAGGTTGTCGAACTGGCCCTTTGGCTTTAAATCGGCGTACCACGTATTGGGGAATGCAAGCAAAATGTGTAAATGCTTCGAATAATACAGATAGTTCAAAAAGAACAGGATCCCGATGATATGCATCCACCAAACCGCGCGCTCGATCATCATCACCGCACTTGGATCCATGCCGTTGAACACCGGTTGGATGAATTGCGAGACGGGAAAAGCACCTGCTTTTTCATAATGCCCGAAGCCGAGCATCTGCAAGTGGTAATCGGCGGCGTTCATCACCAGAAAAAACACCATCAAGACCGTTTCAATGTACAAAATATAATTGGCGTCGCTCTTGGGCCAACCCTTTAAATCGGAATGGATAAAACGCCTGAGCTTAATGATGTTACGTCGGATAAAAAACGTAATGACAGCAACCAATACGAGCAAAGCCAGAATTTCGAACGAACCGATCAAAAAGCTGTAAAACCCGCCCATGAACGAAAAGATGCGGTGTGTGCCAAAAATCCCGTCGATCACAATTTCGAGCACTTCGATGTTGATGATCACAAATCCCGCATAGACGAAAATGTGCAGAATTCCGGCAATCGGGCGGCGCACCATTTTAGACTGCCCGAGTGCGATCAGCGCCATATTGCCCCAGCGCGCAGCCGGATTGTCGCTGCGGTCAATGTCGCGCCCGAGGTTGATGTTGCGTACTAATTTTTTGACATTCATCGCAAAATATCCTACACCAACGGCCAGGATGATTACGAAAAAAAGATTGTCCAGATAAGCCATAAACCGAATTTTATTTTTGAACCGTATCGTTGACCGGCGCCACGTACGGCTTGTTCTTTTTGCCAAACAGCGACACGTTCACATACCGCGTCGGGTTCAGCCGAACGTCCTGCAAAAGCAATTCGAGCTCATTGGACGCGGCGGTAAGTTCGTTGTAAAGTTTGTCGTCTTTGATGAGTTTGCCCATTGTGCCGTTGCCCGATTCGATGCCTGCGATGATCTTGTCGACACTGTCGAGCGTGAGCTGCAATTTTTTGACGGTTTTGCCCAGATCGGCTTTTTGAAGCGAGTCTGATATGGAGGAGAAATCTTTCGAAACTTTGTTGAAATTGGTCACAATGCCGTCGATCTTTTGCTTATTGTTGTCCAGGATACCGTTCAAACTGCCCGATGCGCGGTGGAACTCCTCCATTGTCGTACGCAGTTCCGCAATGGCTTTGCGCAGGTTGGCCTGGGTGTCTTTGTCGATAACGTTATTGACATTGGTCAGCAGACGGTCTGCATTTTTGAGCACTTTGGTCAGGTCTTCGCTAATGGGCGTGAGTTTTTCGCCAACCAATGCGGTCAGTCCCGGAACGACCTTGCCTTGCAGCACATCGCCGGATTGCGCCGGGGTCTGGTCTTCGTAATTGGGCAGGATCTGGATTTGTTTTCCTGCGATAAGTCCCGGTTCGTAGAGCGCGGCAATGCTGGATTTGGAGATCGGAAAATCGGATTTGATCTGCATTTCCACGCGCAGTTTACCAAGCTTGTCCACAAATTCGATTTTTTCAACCTTGCCTACCACCAATCCGTTGATCGTAACGGCAGCCGAGGCGGCGAGTCCTTCAACATTGTCATAATGAACGTAAAATGTGCGGTAATTGCTGAGCAGGTCGCGGCCTTTTAAGAAACTGTAGCCCCAAATGAACAACAGGATCGAGGAAATGACCAATATGGCGGTTTTAATTTCTCTGCTGATTTTCAAAATAATGTTTTTAACAAAAATAAGACTTTTATTCGGTATGGCGTTTACTTCAGCGCTTCCTGTATCGTGATTTTTTTCCCGTCGCGGAACGCCACGAGATAGGCACCGGAATAACCTTTGGATCTGGCTTCCTCCAAATTGCGTTTGGCCGTCTCATAATCAGCGGTATTGCCGTACATGTATTTGTAAAGCGAACCGTTGTCGGTCATTACCGATACGCCGCTCAAACCCTTGAAGTTCGAAGGCGTGGTTTCGATTTTGCGCCCCACCGCTGCGATCTGGACCTTAAATACGGTACCGGTTGCAGGCTCGGTCTTGGGCTCTGGTTTGTTTTCGGCTGGTCGTTGCGCGACAGGTTCCTCGGTAGTGGTATCGTCCGTTGGCGTCGGCTTTACTTTTTTGGACGGTTTTTCTTCGCCAGGCTCGCCCGCGCCGTTGCCGTAGTATTCTTTTTTGTAGCTAATGATGGCATTGGCGATGGCCTGCGCCGTTTCATTCTGGCCGTCTTCAGAGTCGAGATAAGCCCCTTCGGCCGGGTTCGAGATAAAACCCATTTCGATCAGTACGCGCGGCATGTACGCTTTGTGCAAGACCATGAACGGCGCCTGTTTCACGCCCCGGTTCTTGCGCTCGTTGTCGTTGACGAACCGATCCTGTATTTTGCTGGCCAGTGCGATTGAGTTTTCAAGGTATTCTTCCTGCATCAGTTGTACGCCAATCATCGATCCCGGATTGTTCGGATCGAACCCTTCGTATTTTTGTTTGTAATCCTTCTCCAGCGTGATTACGGCGTTTTCGGCCTTTGCCACAGCGAGGTTGGACGCGTTTTTATTGAGACCCATTACGTAGGTTTCGCACCCGTCGGCGGCCGTATTCTTGTTTGCGTTGCAGTGGATCGACACAAAGATGTTGGCATCGGCGCGATTGGCGATATTGGCGCGCTCGACCAGATCGATGAAAACATCGTTTTTGCGCGTGTAGATCACCTCGATGTTGGGGTTCTTTTCGAGAATTTTCCCTACTTTGAGCACTACGGCAAGGGCAATGTTCTTTTCGATGTGTCCGTGATAGGTCGCGCCAAAATCGTGCGCACCATGACCAGCGTCAAGCGCCACTTTGAATTTTGAACCTGATTGACTATGGGAGGAAAAAGCGACCGTAAAGGCTGCGAACAGCAATAAATACTTGAAATTACGGAGGTTAATCATGTTGACAATTAAAGTTAATTTTAATCCAAACCCTGTGGGTTTAAAATGTATAAATGTTTATTTTTGACCGAAAATATTGCGTAAGTTTGGCGCGTCAAAAATGGGCCATATTTTTACAAAAATAGCACTAAATCCTTTGCGCACAAACTTATTTCATATCGTTTTATCAGCATTTTTCCTAACAATCGGAATTGGTAAAACCCATGCACAGGAAAACAAAAAACAACCCGATCCGGGAGCTGCTAAAACCCAAACAGATAGCATCGCGATCAGCCTTAAAGAAGCCCAGGGCAAACTCGCAGACACTATTCCTACTGACAGTATCAAACAAAAAAAGGCTGTCCTGGAGAGCAAAATCCGCTACAAGGCTGAGAAATACGCCAAACTCGACCAAAAGCAAAAACTCATCACGCTGTATGACAAGGCCGAATTGTATTATCAGGACATCGAACTCAAATCGGGGTTGATTGTTTTCAATTACGAGAAAAACGAAGTCTATGCCGGCCGCATCAAGGATTCCACCGGGACGCTGACGCAATATCCGGTGTTCAAGCAAGGCTCGAATGTGGTCGAACCCGATTCGATCCGGTTCAACTACAAAACCAAAAAAGCGCTGATTTGGAATTCGCGCACGGACCAGGGCGAATTCAAGGTCAAGGCCGAAGTTTCCAAGCGCATCAACGATTCGGTCTATTTCCTCAAAGGCGCGCGGTTTACCACGGCCAAGGACATCGAAGATCCCGAATATTATTTCTACACCAACAAAATCAAGTTCGTCCCCAAAAAGAAAGTGGTCACCGGCCTGACGAACATGGTCATTGCCGATGTACCGACACCCATTGCATTGCCATTTGCGTTTTTTCCGATGACGACCGAAAACCAATCCGGACTGATCATCCCTACCTTTGGCGATACGAATGCGCGCGGCTATTTCCTGCAAAACGGCGGCTACTATTTTTCACTGAGCGACCATTATGACCTGGCTGTGCTTGGGGATTATTACACCAACGGCAGTTATGCGATGCGCTTTGAGAGCAGCTATGCGTGGCGTTATCGTTTTAGGGGCAATGTCAATGTGCGCTTTGAGAACCAGATCAACAGCGAACGCGGTTTGCCCGATTATTCCAAGTCCAGAATCTACAACATCCAGTGGGCGCATTCACAGGATGCCAAGTCCAACCCAAGTTCGCGCTTCTCGGCATCGGTCAACCTGGGTAGCTCAAAATACTTCCAGCAATCGATCAACCAGATGAACGTAGGGTCACAACTCAACAATACGCTGAGTTCGTCCATATCGTATTCAAAAACCTTCAACACCGAGCCGGTGATGAACCTCTCCCTGGCCGCGACGCACACGCAAAACACGCAAACAGAGATCATCAACATGACCTTGCCGACGCTGCAATTCAGCATTGACCGCATTTACCCGTTTGCTCCCAAGGATGGCGCTAAAAAAGGCTTTTTCAAGAACATCAATCTGCAGTACAACCTGCGCGGCGAAAACCGTTTCCAAACCACCGATTCGCTTTTTTTCAGATCGGAAATGTTCAAAGGCGCGCAAACCGGATTTCAACATTCCATCCCGCTGTCGACCAATTTTAAGATCTTCAAGTATTTCAGCGCTACCACATCGGTCAATTACAATGAAGTGTGGTATTTGAAAACGATCAGGAAATCTTACAATCCCTTGACGGCACGCGATACCATTACGGAGGTCAGCGGATTCGACGCATTTCGTACCTACAACTTTTCATCGAGCCTCGGAACGACGATTTACGGTACGTTTAAATTTGGTGACACCAAGAAAATACAGGCCCTGCGTCACGTGATGCGTCCATCTGTATCGTACAATTACACGCCGAGCTTTGAAAAATATTACGACACTTATGCCACCGATGCCAGCGGCCGCATGGACTTGCGCGAATACACGCGTTTCGAACAGGGAATTTTTGGCAGTCCGGGAAAGTTCAATTCGAGCAGCGTCGGGTTCTCGCTGAGCAATACGTTCGAGGCCAAGGTGACCGACCGCGACACCACAAAGACCGAACCGCGCAAAGTCATGTTGCTCAACAACCTGAATTTGTCCACGAGTTACAATATTTCTGCCGATTCATTGCGCTGGGCACCACTGCGACTGAGCGGCGGAACGGTTTTGTTCAAAGACAAAATGAATGTCAATTTTGGCATGACGCTCAACCCGTACGCGCTGGACAATGCCGGACGCACGATCGAAAAATGGAACATTGACAACGGCGGTAGCCTCTTCCGGATGACCAGCGCGAACATGACGGTCAATTATTCGCTCTCGAGCCGCGACAACGACAGCCGCAAAAAAGAAAATACGCAAGGCTTGCGCAACGGTGGGCGCGACGATGATCTGTTCGGGACCAACACCGATTTCAGCGACCGCCGGCAGAGCCAATTCACCGATGACGACGAAGAATCCGAATTCCCGGGCTTTTTCAATGCCGAACTGCCGTGGGACATGACTTTCGCCTACCAGCTCACGTACACCAACACGCGCCGCGAAAAATCGATCACGGGCAACTCGCTTATGGTCTCGGCCAACACCGATTTGACCCCGCGCTGGAAAGTGGGTGTTTCGACCGGATATGATTTTGTGCAAAAAGGCGTTACCTTTACCCAACTTCGATTCGAGCGCGATTTGTTGTCCTGGCGTATGGATTTTAACTGGACGCCGTTTGGCGACAACGCCTATTGGTCGTTTTTTATCGGGATCAAGTCTGGCGTGCTCAGTGACATCAAGTGGGAGAAACGAACCGTGCCGGACAGGGTGCTTCGATAGACGCGGGCCATCGGATTTTAATTGCCCGCATCGCACAACCTTAAACTTTAAACTTCAACCTTCTCCCCTAACCAACCCAACCTCCGTGAAAAAAATCATCTACACCACCCAGGCCCCCAACCCCATAGGCCCTTACAGCCAGGCGGTTCTTTTTGGAAATACTTTGTACACTTCGGGGCAAATCGCGATCGATCCGCAAACCGGCGAACTGCTCACCGACAGCGTTGAGACTGAGGCCGAGCAAGTCATGAAAAACCTGCAAGCCGTGTTGGAAGCGGCCGGCATGACGTTCGCCAACGTGGTTAAAACCTCTATTTTCCTGACCGATATGGGGAATTTTGCCAAAGTCAACGAAATCTACGGCCGCTACTTTGATGAAGCCGGCGCGCCTGCACGCGAAACCGTTGAAGTAGCCGGTTTGCCCAAAGGCGTCGATGTTGAGATATCGATGGTGGCGATGAAGTAAATCCTGCTGGATTATCGAAGGCGTTTACATCAATTTTGGAATTACGCTGCCGTTTAATTTACGTTTTGGCAAAGCAGGCAAATTTTGCATGCTTTAAAATAACAATTGTCGCTGTAACGCCGTAGCTATAAAAAAAAAGGTTCAGCGTTTGCCGAACCTTTTTGATAAATTATTTGTTGATCGAATGATACTGGATCAACCCGTCGATGGGACGCCGCAAAACGTTCCCGATTTTGATTCCATGCCCGCGCAGCACATTCTCGAGTTCATCGCGCAGGTAAAACGCAATCGACCCGATAAAATGCACCGGCACATCGCGGTGGTTGTCGTATTGTTTGATGTATAGCTCGACAAAATCTTCCATGCAAGCCTTGATGATCTTTTTACAGAATTCATGGTCTTTGTGCTGGATCAGAAATTTGGCGAATGTAGCCAGATACGCATTCGGGTTGGGTTCTTTGTACAGGTTGTGCTTGATGAAATCCGCATCGAGGTTGTATTCTTTTTCAAATTCCAAAGCCAGGTCTTTTGGCATTTTGTTGAAATAATACCCACGGATCAAATGGCGCCCGAACTGGTTGCCGCTGCAATCGTCCATCGCAATGTAACCGAGTGAATCTACTTTTTGGTGCAGCACTGTGCCGTCAAAATAACTGCAGTTCGATCCGGTGCCTAAAATAGCCACTATGGCCTGTTCGCCTTTGGGCGTGGTGGCGTAAACGGCTGCATAGGTATCTTCATGCACGCTGACGACCGCATTGGGGAAATATTCCTGGAAAATGCCGCCCAAAAAGTTGCGCATGCGCTCCGTACCGCAGCCGGCGCCATAAAAATACAAATGGCTCACGCTTTTTCTGTTGTGTGAGATGTCAAACTTGTCATTGAGCCGCGCGATGACTTCTTCCTTATCGAGTACCTCGGGGTTCAGGCCCAGCGATTGCGTGGTGAACAGCACTTTGCCGTTTTCGTCGATTGAAATCCAGTCTGCTTTGGTGGATCCGCTGTCTACGAGTAATTTCATTGGTTTTGTTTTATTCCGATGCGCGATCATCCGGCAGCGCCCCGGGTGGGTTGGTTTGTTTGAATCCCGGACACATTTGGGTTACCGGTTGCCCTAGCCCCGATTGGCAGCGGCATCCTTTTGCGCGGCTTTTGCGCGTAAAAGATACAGCGTACAGCGGGATCAAGCTCCAAATAAAAATTACCCGGAACTGCTCGAAGCGATCGCTCCTGAAAATCAGCCCAAAGTAAACGGATTGGGACCGACAAAAAAAATAAAAATCCCGCCGGAATGCCCGACAGGATTTACCTAATTATTTTAAACCCGCCGCGTGTACGGCCAGATCGATCAGTTTGCTGGAATAGCCATACTCGTTATCATACCACGAAACGATCTTGAAGAACGTCGAATTGAGCCCGATGCCAGCCTTTGCGTCGATGATTGACGTGCGGGGATCACCGATGAAATCCTGCGACACCACATCGTCCTCAGTATAGCCGATGATGCCGTTGTAGGCGCCTTGCGATGCGGCTTTAAGTGTTTTCATGATGTCGTCGTACGAAGTTTCCCTGGCAAGCTTGACCGTGAGATCGACCGCAGAAACGTCGGCGTTGGGTACGCGCATGGACATGCCGGTGAGTTTGCCGTTGAGCTCCGGAATGACCTTTCCTACCGCTTTGGCCGCGCCGGTCGATGCCGGGATGATGTTCAAAAGCGCCGCGCGTCCGCCACGGAAATCTTTCTTGGACGGGCCGTCTACGGTGAGTTGCGTGGCCGTGGTTGCGTGGATCGTGGTCATCAGGCCTTCTACGATCCCGAATTCGTCGTGAAGCACTTTGGCCAGTGGCGCAAGACAATTGGTCGTGCACGAGGCATTCGATACGATGGTGTCCGACGCTGTCATTTGCGTGTGGTTGACGCCCATGACGAACATGGGTGCATCTGCAGATGGTGCAGAGATGACCACCTTTTTCGCGCCGCCGTCAATGTGTGCCTGCGCTTTGGCCAGGTCAGTAAAAATACCGGTACATTCTGCTACGATATCGGCGCCTACTTCGTCCCATTTGAGTGTCGAAGGGTCTTTCTCTGCCGTGGTGCGGATGTGGCGGTCATTGACATACAATTTTGCGTCCTTCACTTCGACCTTGCCGTTGAAACGCCCGTGAACCGAGTCGTATTTGAGCAAGTAAGCAAGGTGGTTGACGTCGAGCAAATCGTTGATCGCGACGACTTCTACGTTATCCCTGTTCATGGTTTCGCGCAGGACGATGCGTCCGATGCGGCCAAAACCGTTGATTGCTAATTTAACTTTTGACATTATGGTTGTTTTTGGAAACAGAAATGAAATGCCTCACGATCATTTCCCGTTTCGGGTTAATTTTTTATTTAATGCTTGGAAGTTTAAGGTTTAAGGTTGGGTCTCGTATACAGTAACTTTTGAACTTTGAACTTTAAACTTTGAACTTTGAACTTTAAACATTCTACGTCGTCATGATATCGGAAACGCGCAACAATTCACGGTCGATCTCCGAATGTCCTTTGATGGCCTGTTCCAGCGGGGTGAGCGTGATTTTATCGCCGAGGATGCCCACCATGTAATTCGATTTGCCTTCCAGTATCGATTCGACGGCCTTGACGCCCAAACGGCTCGCGAGCACGCGGTCAAAGCACGAAGGCGATCCGCCGCGCTGCATGTGGCCCAGCACCGATACGCGTACGTCATATTCAGGCATGTGCGTCTCGACATAATCCTTAAGCTCAAATACGTTTTTACCGATTTTGTCGCCTTCCGCGATCACGACGATGCTTGATGACTTGCCCGATGCTTTCGACTTTTTGAGTGATTCGAGCAAACGGTCCAGCCCAAGATCTTCTTCCGGGATCAGGATCTCCTCGGCCCCTGCACCAATACCGGCGTTGAGCGCGATGTGCCCGGCGTCGCGCCCCATGACCTCCACAAAAAAGAGCCGGTTGTGCGACGAAGCCGTATCGCGGATCTTGTCGATGACTTCAATGACGGTGTTGAGCGCCGTGTCGTAACCCAGCGTATGACTGGTCCCGAAGATATCGTTGTCGATCGTTCCGGGAATACCCATGACCGGAAATCCGTATTCTTTGTTGAACACTTCGGCGCCGGTGAAAGTTCCGTCGCCGCCAATGACCACGAGTGCGTCAACGCCTGCTTTAACGAGGTGGTCGTGCGCTTTTTGGCGGCCTTCAGGTGTGGTAAAATCTTTGGAACGGGCAGACTTTAAGATGGTTCCGCCTTTGTTGACGATGTTGTTGACGCTGCGCGGACCCATTTCCTTGAAATCACCTTCGATCATTCCCTGGTAGCCGCGGTAAATCCCGATACATTCGAGGTTGTGGTAAGCGCACGTCCTAACGACCGATCGGATGGCGGCGTTCATTCCGGGAGCATCTCCGCCCGAAGTCAGCACGCCAATCTTTTTTATCGTTTTTGACATATTTTGACAATTAAAATGTAAATTTAACAAACGCCATTGAGTTCTTTCCTATGGTTTTTAATAGTTTGGCAAAATATTAGAAATTCAAACGTTTTCGTTGAAAAGTTTGTGGTGACAGGCGCGACATACAAGAAGTTTTGGCAAAACGACTGCAGGCACAAATAGCTTTAAGGTCCGGCTGCCGTAGTTTTTACACTTTGTTTTGAGCTCAATCCTCCTCCGGTACAGCTTCCTCATCTTTTTTGAGGTCCTCTTTCTGCTCCTTTTTCTCCTTTGGCGTTTCGGTTTGGGTGTCAATATAATTCGGGATTTCAGAATCGGGCACAAGTAAAGTAGGTTTTTTCTCGACTTCTATTTTTTGCCCTTTGAACAATTTGCTGATGAGTTGCGCAAACGTGTTGAAATCGACTTCATAATTCACGCCGATCCCTTGCGTGTAGCCGATGCCTTCACCAATATAATTAATGTCGTTCTCGCGGTTGAACACGCGCAGGTTCATCGTTCCGTCTTCATTGACGCGGTATTGTACCTCTACATCGCCCACCACGGCCGATTCATTGATGCCGCCCACGGGAACGCCCAGTTTGCCGTTGATCGTAATGCGCTCCGATACTTTGGTGGAAACCGTCACACCTACCCTGCCGTCAGCTTCAGCGCCCGGAGTCCGGTCTGCGGCCACGACGTCCACGCCAATTTTGATTTTGTCGTCCTGGTCAGAAAACACATCGCCAAAAATATCACTGAATTTTTCGTACAAATTGTTTGCAATCGACGACTGGTTGACCCCTTCGGCGCTCAGGAAACCGCCGGTGGAGAGCAACACAAGGGCCTGCTTCTGGCGGATGTCCTTGTCGTCAAGCTTGGTTTGGATCTCCGATTTGAGTACCGAGGAAACCGTCGGGAAATTAATGTCAAAATTAGGCTCCGGACTTGCCAGATTGCCTTTGAGCCCGATGACCACCTCTGTAGGCACTTTGCGGTTGAACGACGGGTTCTCGAGCAATACCGCCGGATTGGCCGTGGTACGGTAAACAGCTTCAAGGTTGAGCACCGCGCGCATCGGGTCGCCTTCCCAGGTGATCGAGCCGCCTTTTTTGACGTCGAACTTTTTGTTGATCAGCCCGCCGTACCTGAAGTTATAGGTTCCTTCATAGGCCTGGAAATCGCCCCACATGTTGAAGTCGCCGAGCGTGTTGATCTTGAACAAAAGCGATCCGAATCCTTTGCCTTTCATGCCGTGGCCCGAATTGCGGTCGAGAATGACCTCAATGTCCGCATCGGGCGTGATGTCGAAGTCAAATTCGAGTTCGAGCCCGTTGTAATCGCGTTTTTGGACGATGCCTTTTTTGAGGTTGAATTTTTCCTGCGCCGTAATGAAATGGATGTAATTGCTCTCGGCGGTCCCTTCGGCGTCGTTGATCGGAATTTTGATGTGCGTGCCTTTTTCCGATTCGGCAACCACTTTGATAAACAAGGC
>JAEWLN010000021.1 GCA_023457535.1 Bacteroidota bacterium | reverse complement strand
TCCTTGAGGAACTTAAATCGACCGAAGGCATCAAAGACATTCCGGTGGTGGTCTTCTCCACGTCAACAGATGAGGCAAATATTGCGCGCAGCCGCTCGCTCGGGGCGAGTTTTTATTTGCCAAAGCTGCCCTCGTATGAAGAGTTTAAAAAGTCAATCGAGGACACACTCAACATCAACTGGAACACTTTTGAAACCAACGCATCCAATTTTCTCTACAGCGCTTAACCAATGACTCTTAATACCACGACACGCTCTTTTTTGGAACAATTGCGTTCCGACACCCATGAATCCCACAATCAATTAGAAAGCCTTCCGGTGTCAGTCTCCCTGACCCAGCCGACACTGACGATGGCCGCGTATGCGCACTATCTGCGTTTGATGCGCGCGGTAATATTTGAAACCGAAACGCGGATTTTTCCGATGTTGGCCCATGTAGTGCCCAACATGGCCACGCGGCATAAACTGCACCTTATTGACAGCGATCTTGCGGCAATCCAGGCCGAACAGCGCGATTTCCCGACCGTATTTGACCTTGATGGCGCAACAATAGGTTTTGTGCTCGGCATCATGTATACGGTAGAAGGCTCGACGATGGGCGGCCGCTACATTGGCAAAAACGTCGAATCTGCGCTTGGGCTTACCGGCGAAAACGGCGCGCGTTTTTTTTGGGGGTACGGCCACCAGACCGGGGCGTATTGGAAAGAATTCCTCGGCGTATTGGAGCAATCCGCATCCGTGCACGGACCCGACGATATCATCCGCGGGGCAAAGCATGCGTTTGACGCTATCCACACTCATTTTTCGACGCAGGAATCATGAACATCAGGGACATTGTAAACCGCGATATCGTCAACCTGACCAATTGCGAACACGAGCCGATACATATTCCCGGAAGCATACAGCCGCATGGTTTTTTGCTCGCGATCGAACCCGCGTCGCATACCATCGTTTTTTGCAGCGGCAATACGGACCAATACATCGGCCAAACGCCGTCACAACTGCTCGGGAAAGACCTTGAGACTGCCTTTGGGGATACTGTGGCGCGATTGTTCGGGCAATACATCGGACAAAACCTGATCCTTTCTGCGGCACCGCTTCAGATGGTTTTTAACGATATGCACTTTTTGTGCAGCATCCACCACAACGGATCGGTGTACATACTCGAGGCCGAACCTGCCGAAGCCAATCCTAAAAACCTGACCGATGTATACAGCCAGACCGTCCAGTTTGTTTCGTACATGAACAACACCAATACGCTCAAGGAACTTTGTACGCTCGTGGCCAAAGGAACCCGCGAAATGACGGGCTACGACCGCGTGATGGTGTACCGGTTTGACAAAGAGTACAACGGAGAAGTTTTTGCCGAAGATTGCCGTGAAGACCTCGAACCGTTCCTCGGACTGCATTATCCGCATACCGATATTCCGGTTCAGGCGCGCGAGCTTTATATGAGAAATCTTTTGCGCATCATTGTCGACATCAATTACAAACCGGTCCCGATTTACACCATCGACGAGACCGGCACCCACCTCGACCTGAGTATTTCCGTATTGCGGAGCACCTCCCCGATCCACGTGGAATACCTGCAAAACATGGGCGTGGGCGCTACACTGACCATTTCGCTCGTGCACCGCGGACGGCTTTGGGGACTCATCGCCTGTCACCATTATTCGCCCAAGAACATCACGCCGGAAATTCGCCTGGCGGCCCAATTGCAGGGCCAGTTCATCACCTCGCAAATTGATGTAAGGCAATCGAACGAAGAATACGATATTTCGCGCAAGACCAACATCGCGCTCGAAAAAATGAACGGATTGAATTTACCGCCCATCGACGAATCGTTTAAAATCATCAGCGTCAATCCGGAGCTGCTTAAATTGTGCAATGCCGCGGGCGTGTCGATGCTCATTGGCGGACACATCTATTCAAGCGGCCTGGTGCCCGGAGCTCAGGACATACGCATGCTGGCCGCCTGGTTGGCGAACCATTCGAACCAGACGAATTTTTTCTCCGATAAAATTGCGCATTATCTGCCGGAACTCGCTGCATTGTCTACGACGGTATCGGGCGTGATCTATCATTCGCTGGACAATGGCAACTGCATTATCTGGTACCGGCCCGAAACGCAAACCGAGGTACATTGGGGCGGCGATCCGAACAAAGCCATCGTCAAGGACCAAAACGGGCTGCATCCGCGTAATTCGTTCAACTTGTGGAAGCAAATCGTCAAAAACAGGAGTAAAGACTGGCTGCAACCAGAACTCAATGCGGCAGCCAATTACGCCCATACGCTGCAAAAACAGATCGGGTTCTGGATGCTGAGCCAGGAAGAGGAAAAATACCGCTCTTTGACTGAAGTACTTAAAGCGACCAATGCCGAGCTCGAGAACATCAACTGGATCAGTACGCACGATTTGCAGGAACCGCTGCGCAAAATCCAGCTGATTTCCTCACGGCTATTCTCCAAAGAAGACGAGCACTTCTCGCAACAGACGCTGGACGCATTGCACCGGATCAACAATTCGGCCAACAGAATGCAAACGCTGCTGATCGACATCCTCAAATATACGCGCATCAAATACAGCAAAGACGCGTTTGAAACGGTCGACTTAAACCAGGTCATCGACGAAATCCTGCGCGATTTGCAGGAAATGGCGCGTGAACTCAACGCCGACATCACACGCGATGTACTTCCAAAAATTGACGGCGTCCCATTTTTGCTCAAACAGCTTTTTTCAAACATCATCCTCAACGCACTCAAATATGCCGCGGCGCATCGCAAACCCGTGCTGAAGATTACTTCACTCGGAACCGCGCCCAATCCGTTCGACAAAAGTTCAATGTGCCATGTGGTACGGCTTCAGGATAACGGCATCGGGTTTGAAGCCAAATACGCCGAATCGATTTTCCATATTTTTACGCGTTTGCACAGTACCAATGAATATAAAGGATCCGGCGTAGGGCTGGCGTTGTGCCGCAAGATCATGCAAACCCACGGCGGATCGATCACCGCTTCAGGCCTGCCCGACCAAGGCGCGGTATTTACACTTTATTTTCCGGTGATACGGCCTTCGCAAATAACACTGCCGTGACCCACGCCGATTTTTATCGCCGCATCGCGCAAAGCACGGCCCACAGACCCATACGCGACGAACTGGCCGCAATGGTCTTTGCGCAACCCGGTTTGTTTGAAGATTTGATGCGCGTGGCGCTGAATCCCCTTGACGCACACCACCACAAGGCGTGCTGGATTACCGAGCTTGTTCTGGAAAGAAAAATTCAGTGGCTGGAAACTTATCTGGAGCCGTTTTGTGAGGTGTTGCCGCGACTCTCGCACGATGGCGCGGTCCGGTCGATGTCCAAAATTGCGCTGTTCGCCGTAGGGTACCATTTCAAATCAGGCGATTTTTTGTCCGATCGGCAATTGGTTAAAATCACCGAAGTTTGCTTTGATTGGCTCATAGGCCCGGCAAAAGTGGCCTCCAAAGCGTATGCCATGCGCACGCTGCTGCAAACCGGGCGTGTTCACGATTGGGTGTATCCGGAATTAAGGGTGATCCTCGAACAGGGCTATCCGCACCATTCGGCGGGTTATCAGGCAGCGAGCCGCGATGTGTTGCGAAAAATCGGCCGTTAAAACATTGTCGCGCTGATTTTTTGCCGATATTTGGCCCAAATTGAAACCTATGAAAATATTCAAAACCGCCTTTGCTATGGCCGCCGCTGTTGCACTTGCATCGTGTTCTGACAACGACGACAAACAAAACATCATCATCCCCGGACCGCCGATTGGAGTGGAAGTAAAGTATGAAGTAGTGGCCAGCGCCGACATCATTACCCAGATCAGCTACAAAATGGGCGATGGCGATCTTTTTTACGGACACGCAGGTCCGGACGGAACCAACACGTCCTGGTATTCAACCATGATTGCGTTGTACAACAAAATGCCGCAGATGGCTTTTTTACAGACCAAATGCCGCAACACCACCGGCACGGTCCAAACCTGTACGCTGAACATTTACCGCGAGGAAGTTCTTATCGAGACCATCACTGCGCCTGTAGCTTTGGCAGACGAAGACGACGAAACACAGGACGACATTGTCACAACAACCATTACCAAAGCAATTGGAGAATAAAAAAAGCCGCTCGATTGAGCGGCTTTTTTGTGCCCTAGACTGGATTCGAACCAGCACACCCATAAGGCGCTGCGACCTGAACACAGTGCGTCTACCAATTTCGCCACTAGGGCATTCAGGAGCACAAAAGTAATATTTATTTTCAGTAAAACAAGTGCTCCGGATTTAATTTTTTTTAGTAGCCCACCCATCATCCTACCATCCAAACCCTTACGGGCGACAATCGGCTTAAAATCATTTATTTGACAGCAAAAACGCCCGCATAACGCGCGCGGTACACATAAATCAAAAACAGGTTGGCGAGTAACACCCCAGCAGCGATCGGCAATTGTTCGGGGCCCATGAAGGCATGCACGAAAAAAATATTGACCGATACCGGCAGTATGACCAAATTGGCCAGCGGCACGAAAAATCCGGTCACAAACGCCAGCCCGCAAAGCAATTCCAGGCATTTTACAAGGTTCATCAGATAACCGGACGCGGCAAGCCCTTCGTTAAAGGTTTTCATCGGTCCGTCCGGTATGGGTGGCGGCGAGGGCATAAAAAAGAAATACGTGATCGATGCGAACAAAAACATCAGTCCAAGCAGTATGCGGACGACAATGACGGCAATTCTCATAAACAGGGTTTTAGGGGTTAAAGGGAAATGGACAAATCGTTGATTTTGACAAGCGCGCGGTCCCAGGCTTCATCCATCATCTGGTACCAGTCGTCGTGCATGTCCACTTCAACGCGAAGCGTGGTCACGCCATCAGACTCGGAAAGGTAATAGTTTTCGCGTGTTCCGTTTAAAGAACGCGCCATTTCGCTCTCAAGATCGTCCTGGCCGTTGCGCACTTCGCCGTGGTAGACGATTTCAACTGCATCATAAGGCTGTTTGGTTTTGATCGTGCCAACAATCCCATTGTTGTCGTTGTCCACGAAACGCACTTTGTGGCCTACGATCCAATCCGTGCGGGCATGCGAGCCTTCCATAAATTCGGCCATCCAGATGCGGTTGTACCGGTCTTCTAGCAAAACGTTCCACACTTTGTCCTTTGAAGCGCTTATTTGCGCTGTTTTTTGAATTGTTTTCATAGTATTTGGTTTTTGATCTATTGACTTTGAGGTTCAAGTTCCGATATTCCACGCTGTGCGCCGTTTTCAAACCTCCTGATAAATTTACAAAATTTATGACGCCACCGCGGTGTAAAACAGACGTTTGTGCGGGTGGATCGCGACATTGCAATTTGCATTTGAAACAAACCAAAAGAAACCTATCTTTGTGCTACAACAACACAACGATGAATTATTTTTCCTCCGATTTCAAACTCGGCATCCTCGGCGGCGGGCAGCTCGGCAAAATGCTGCTGGCCGAAACGCGCAAATTCGACATCCAAACCTATGTGCTCGACCCCAGCGACCAGGCACCCGGGCGCATAGGATGCAACAAGTTCTATCAGGGAAGCCTGACGGATTTTGAAACCGTTTACGAATTTGGCAAAAAAGTCGATGTCCTGACCTTCGAAATCGAGCTGGTCAACGTGGAAGCACTTGAAAAACTCGAATCAGAAGGTTTGCGTATTTACCCGTCGCCACGCACGCTGCGCCAAATCCAGCACAAAGGCCGACAAAAAGATTTTTACGCCCAACACGGCATTCCGACAGCGCCTTACCAAAGATTCAGCACGCTGTCCGATCTTAAAGACAATCCGGCGTCATTCCCGTTCGTGTGGAAAAGTGCCGAATTCGGGTACGACGGCAACGGTGTAAAGGTCGTGCGGTGTGCAGGGGATCTCGACGGCCTGCCCGACGGCCAGTGCATTGCAGAGGCGATGATCCCGTTCAAAAACGAACTCTCCGTTATTGTTGCGCGCAGCGCATCCGGACAGGTGGCCACGTATCCGCTCGTGGAAATGGAATTCCACCCCGAGGCCAACCAGGTAGAATACGTCATTTGCCCGGCGCGCATCGAAGAGGCCGTAGCCCAGAAAGCGCGCGCGGTCGCATTACAGGTGTCGGACCAATTCAACCACGTGGGATTGCTGGCCGTGGAAATGTTCCAGACCCACGACGATGAGATCCTTGTCAATGAAGTGGCCCCGCGCCCCCACAATTCCGGCCACCACACCATCGAGGCCAGCTACACCTCGCAGTTCGAGAACCATTTGCGCGCCATACTCGATTTGGCGCTGGGCGATACGGGCAGCAAAGTGGCCGGCATTATGGTCAACCTTGTGGGAGAAGAAGGCCATTCCGGCGCGGTGGTATACGAAAATATCGAAAAGATCATGGGCATTCCGGGCGTCACGCCGCATTTGTACGGAAAACGCCAAACCCGGCCGTTCCGCAAAATGGGACACGTGACAATCGTTCACCAGGACATGGCCCAGGCGCGCCGCATTGCACAAGAGGTCAAACAAACCCTGCGCGTGATCGCAGCGGCGCGTTAGCGATTGCAGCGGCATCCTTTTGCGCGGCAGCGGCAAAAGATACAGCGAAAAGCGCGACGGCGGCCACAAACACCGGGTAAAATACAAAAGTGACCACCGCCGGAACGCCCAAAAAATAAACAGTATTCACTTTAATATTGACCGCATGAAAGTAGCCATCATCATGGGAAGCATTTCAGACATGCCGTGTATGAAAGAGGCCGTCGAGGTGCTCAAGCAATTTGGCATTGAAACGGAGGTCGACATTGTGTCGGCACACCGGACGCCTGAAAAGTTGTTCGATTTTTCAAAAAATGCGCACCTGCGCGGAATCTCTGTTATTGTGGCCGGAGCAGGCGGCGCAGCGCATTTGCCGGGAATGGTCGCCTCGATGTCGCCGTTGCCTGTCATTGGGGTGCCTATCAAATCGAGCAATTCGATAGACGGCTGGGACAGCGTGCTCTCCATCCTGCAAATGCCGGGCGGTGTTCCCGTGGCGACCGTCGCACTCAACGGGGCCAAAAACGCAGGGATTCTCGCCGCGCAAATCCTGGGCAGCCACCACGCGGGCATCCTCGAAAAAATCGTTGCGTATAAAGAGGGCCTGAAAGCCACGGTAAACCAATCGTCCGAGAGTTTGAGGTAGCCTCAGCGGCTTATTTTGCATTTTATTAGGAGCTATTTCCCGCTGTCTGCTTTATCTTTATGCCCGTTAAAGAAACGGCCATAAAGGATGCCGCTGCCCATCGGGGCTAGGCTTGCCGTTACAGGATCATTTTCAACTCCAATAGCCACGCCATGAACGTACTCACTTCCAGATTCAACACCAAACACGATACGGCGCCCTTTGCGCAAATCAAAACACAGGATTTCCTGCCTGCTTTTACAGAAGCCATTGCGCGCGCCAGGACGGAAATAGACAAAATCGCGCAAAACCCGCAGCCGCCTACGTTTGAAAACACCATCGAGGCGCTTTCGTATGCGGGCAACACGCTGGACAGGGTGTCGAGTATTTTTTTTAACCTGCATTCGGCTGAAACCAATGACGAGATCCAGAAGATCGCGCAGAAGGTCTCGCCCATGCTAAGCGAATTTTCTAATGACATCCGGCTGAATCCTGCGTTGTTTGCGCGCGTGAAGGCCGTTTATGAACACCGCGCATCATTGAACCTGACGGCCGAACAAGCCACCTTGCTCGACAAAAAATACAAAGGTTTTGCACGCAACGGCGCCAACCTGCCGGACGACCAAAAGGAGAAGCTGCGCCAGATCGATATGGAACTTTCTAAATTGAGCCTCGAATTTGGCGAGAATGTCCTGGCGGAAACACATGATTTCGAATTGCACCTGACCCGCCAGGAAGACCTGGCCGGATTGCCTGAAGGCATTGTCGAGGCCGCCGCTGAAGAAGCCCGGAGCCGCGATAAACAAGGTTGGGTGTTTACCCTCGACTACCCGAGCTACATACCGTTTGTAACCTATGCGGACAACCGCGATTTGCGCAAACAAATGGCGATCGCCAACGGCGCAAAAGCGTTTCGTGCCAATGAGCGCGACAACCGGGAGATTGTGCTCAAAATCGCCAGGTTGCGCCACGATCGCGCACAATTACTGGGTTACGAAACGCATGCGCATTTTGTGCTCGAAGAACGCATGGCCGAAAGCCCGGTCAAAGTCAAGGCGTTTTTAAAGGATCTGCTCGACAAGGCCAAACCCGCGGCGCTACGGGAATTTGCTGAACTTGAAGCGTTCGCCAGACAAATCCACGGCATCGACAGGCTCGAAAAATGGGATGGCGCCTACTATTCTGAAAAGCTCAAACAGCAGCGCTTTGACCTTGACGATGAAAAACTAAAGCCGTATTTCAAGCTCGAAAATGTACTTGAAGGCGCGTTTACGGTGGCAGGCAAACTGTTTGGACTTACGTTCAACGAGGTATCTGACATCGATAAATACCATCCGGATGTGGTGACGTACGAAGTGCACGATGTTTCCGGTAGGCTTGTGTCCATTTTCTACGCCGACTTTTTTCCGCGCAAGGGCAAGCGCAACGGCGCCTGGATGACATCGTTCAAATCGCAGTACATCTTTGGTGGCCATAACGAACGCCCGCATGTGTCGATTGTGTGCAACTTTACCAAACCAACGGCAACCAAGCCGTCTTTGCTTACGTTCAATGAAGTCACGACACTGTTCCATGAATTCGGGCACGCGCTCCACGGCATGCTCGCCGATACCACCTACCCCAATCTTTCCGGCACGAGCGTCTACTGGGATTTTGTCGAACTGCCGAGCCAGATTTTTGAAAACTGGTGCTACGAGCCTGAAGCGCTCGCGTTGTTTGCAAAACATTACCAAACCGGCGAGGTCATCCCCGATCAATATATTGCAAAAATCAAGGAAAGCGCGAGTTTCCAACAAGGTATGGCTACGCTGCGCCAGTTGAGTTTCGGGTTGCTCGATATGGGCTGGCATGCGCAGGACCCGTCGGGGATCACGGATATGAAATCGTTTGAGGATGAGCAGTTCGCCGCCACAAAACTTTATCCCGATGTGGATTCAAACGCCATGAGCACGGCATTTTCCCACATTTTCCAGGGCGGCTATTCATCGGGTTATTACAGCTACAAATGGGCCGAGGTGCTCGATGCGGACGCCTTTGAATACTTTAAAGAAAATGGCATTTTCAACAGCGAGGTTGCGGCCAGGTTCAAAGAAAATATCCTGTCCAAAGGCGGCACGGAACATCCAATGGTATTGTACAAGCGATTCCGCGGCAAGGAGCCCAAAGCCGATGCGCTGTTAAAGCGCGCGGGATTGATTTGACCCGGACACCGCCTTACCGATGTGCATCGGGCATAAAAAAAACCGGCCTCCAATGAAAGGCCGGTTATTTTTGCCATCAGCAAATCTTATTTTTTGGACAAACGCGTTGAAAAGTCAGAAATGACGTTTCTGTATTTGCGCAAAATCCTGTCCCAGTCGCGGAATTGCTCATCGGCCTTCACACTTGTGGAGTTCGAACCGGACGCTTCGCTGTTGAGTTTTACTTTAAAGGTAAGCGGATTGGATTTGGCCAGTTTGATGATCAATCGGGTGCGGATCGTGTTTTGCTGAAATGACTGCACGCTCCACGCGGTCCTGAGGTAAGAGGTTTCTTTGTCGCTCACTTCAATTGCGTCGAAATAATCGGTGACAATTTGCGTGGTCAGTTTCCAGGCCTCGGTGATATCAAGGTCTTTGTTGACCTCGATTTCAAAGTCGATGTTGGCCTGATCTGTTTTGATCGACGCTTCTTCAGCATCGTCTTTCTTCATTTCAAAATACAGGCTTTTAGGAGCTTCCGGACCGGCCTTTTTGCCGCAAACCGTAGCTTCGTAACGCAGGAATCCCGGTTTTTCCGCCTTGATTTTGTAACATTCCTTTTTGTCAAGGTTCAATTTGAAGTTGCCCTGGCCTACGCGTTGCCCGTTTACGATAATGGACGCATCGGGCTCAGAAGCACTGATTTTTACTGTTTGCGCATAAGACATTGCGCTGGCAAATAATGCCAAAAGGGTAATTTTAAAAGTCATAGATAAATATTTAGGGTTATGCATACTATCGGTTGCAAATGTAAATGAATTCGCAATATAAGCTAAAAAAAAATCGCCACGTGCTGTTAATGAGATTTTTCCTCTAAATTATCGGGTGATTTTACCATGGGTTTTCCACCAGCACAAGCATTGCCCACCACAAAATCGGGATGCTTTCTGCCCAAAAAGTAGTATAATACCGGCTGCGCGAAGGATCAGCAAAGTACAGCATTGCCGATGTAACGCCCAGCAACGCTACGCTGGCCGCAAAGCGCGGAAAACTTTCATCGAGTTGGAACAGTTCCAGGATAAGAAATAAGATCATCAGCAAAACGCCGAGTTTCTTCGTGTTGGCCACCCCAATCTGCTGCGGAACCGTTTTAAGATGCGGATCGTCCCACGCCAAGTCGATGATCTCAAAAATGAACAACAACACCACGATAAGAATGAACCGCTTGACGCACACAATGTAAAAGTCTGCGGTAAGGGGCATTGCGGCGTTCAGCACGGGCATCACGACGGTCACGCCCACCCAGCACAACGCGACAATATAAATTTTGAGTCCGGCCCAGCTGCGCGCGCTTTTGCGGTTCGGGAAAAACGGCAGCGTATAGAGCGCGGTGATCGCAACGCAGAGTGCGGACAGCCATTTCGTGGTGGGTTCCAGGTGCAAAAAACAATAGCCGGCCCCGGCAAACGCGATGGTGCTCAGGCCGATAAAAACGCGGATCTCAAACGGCATCTCCCCCACTTGACGGCTTTTCCCCGATCTGGCAATGGCGTCGTACTTGACAAAATTATACCCGACAACCGTCCCGAAAAATCCAAACCACGCTACATACGGATCATGCGGCAATCCCAGCACGCGCTCAGTGATGCGAACCAGTGCGTAAACCGACAGCGCCACATGCAGGCTGCCCTGAAGGTAAAAATCGAAAAACCGCTTGAACAGTGCCATTGCGTAAAATTAACCAATCTGTTAATAAAGACGCCTATCGGTTGAAAAATTCAAAAAAATTGCTGTTAAAAGTACGTTTGGATTTGGGATTAATCTCTAATTTTACGCCACTTAAAAACACAACTTTTTTTGATGAAAACAGACGCTTTTGCATTACGACACATCGGCCCGCGCGAAGAAGATTTGACGCACATGCTTCAAACCATCGGCACGGAAACCCTGGACCAGCTCATTTATGAAACGCTGCCCGACGACATCCGCCTCCAATCGCCGCTCGCGCTCGATCCTGCGATGACCGAATACGAGTACCTGAATCACATTACGCAATTGGGTGCCAAAAACAAGGTGTTCCAGTCGTACATTGGTTTGGGCTATCACCAGTCCATCGTTCCGGCCGTCATCCAGCGCAATGTGTTTGAAAATCCGGGTTGGTATACCGCTTACACGCCGTACCAGGCCGAAATCGCGCAGGGAAGGCTTGAAGCGATCCTGAATTTCCAAACGATGGTCATCGAGCTTACCGGTATGGAAATCGCCAATGCCTCACTGCTTGACGAAGGGACTGCCGCTGCTGAAGCGATGGCGCTTTTGTTCGACGTGCGCTCGCGCGAGCTAAAGAAAAACAACGTCAATAAATTTTTTGTCTCTGACGAGATTTTGCCGCAAACGCTGTCCGTACTCCAAACGCGCGCGACACCCATCGGCGTGGAACTCGTGGTGGGCAATCATGAAACTTTTGATTTTTCGGGTGCATTTTTTGGCGCCATGCTGCAATATCCGGGCAAACTCGGGCAAGTGTTCGATTATGCAGGATTCATCGCCAAGGCCAAAGCCAATGACATAAAAACCGCGGTCGGGGCCGATATCCTGAGCCTTGTCGCTCTGGTGTCGCCGGGCGAAATGGGCGCCGATGTGGTGTTCGGAACCACGCAGCGCTTTGGCATTCCACTGGGCTACGGCGGGCCGCATGCCGCTTATTTTGCGACCAAAGAAGAATACAAACGGTCGATGCCGGGCCGTATCATCGGACTGACGATCGACACCGACGGCAACCGCGCTCTGCGCATGGCGTTGCAAACCCGCGAACAGCACATCAAACGCGATAAAGCCACATCGAACATCTGCACCGCGCAGGTTTTACTCGCCGTAATGGCCGGGATGTACGCCGTTTACCACGGACCAAAAGGGTTGCAGCACATCGCATCCAAGGTTCACGCCTGCGCTGCCACATTGGCCAATGCTTTGGAAAAACTCGGGTTGTACCAAATGAATAGTGCTTTTTTCGACACCATTACAGTCAAAGCCGATGCGGCGAAAGTCAAAGCGATCGCCGAAAAACACGAAATCAACTTTTATTATCCGGACGCCGAAACCATTTCGATCGCGCTTAACGAAACCGTTTCCATCGCCGATCTGAACAAAATAACAGGCATTTTCGCCGAGGTGACCGGAAAATCGGCGGACCAGATCCAAAACCTTTCAGAAGTGCCGTCGATCCCAAAAAATCTGCAAAGAACTTCTGCATTCCTGAGCCATGAGGTGTTCAACAAATACCATTCTGAAACGGCTTTGATGCGCTACATCAAAATGCTCGAACGCAAAGACCTTGCGCTGAACCATTCGATGATTTCTCTTGGTTCGTGTACGATGAAGCTCAATGCGGCTGCCGAAATGTTGCCGCTGTCGATGGCGTGCTGGAACAACATCCACCCGTTTGCGCCGCTCGATCAGGCTGCCGGTTATCAGGAAATGCTCCAAAAACTCGAACACCAGCTCAATGTGGTCACCGGTTTTGCAGGCACGTCGCTCCAGCCCAATTCGGGGGCGCAGGGCGAATACGCAGGACTTATGGCCATTCGCGCCTACCACCATTCGCGTGGCGATGTCCATCGGAACATTGCGCTTATCCCGGCCTCGGCACATGGGACCAACCCGGCCTCTGCGGCGATGGCCGGCATGGAGATCATCGTGACCAAAACGCTTGAAAACGGCAACATCGATGTGGACGATTTGCGCCAAAAAGCCATCGAGCACAAGGACAACCTGTCTTGCCTGATGGTCACCTATCCGTCGACACATGGCGTTTACGAAGCTTCCATTATCGAAGTGACCCAAATCATCCACGACAACGGCGGGCAGGTTTACATGGACGGCGCCAATATGAACGCGCAGGTAGGCCTGACCAATCCGGCTACCATTGGTGCGGATGTATGCCACCTCAATTTGCACAAAACATTTGCCATCCCGCATGGCGGTGGCGGTCCGGGCGTAGGTCCTATTTGCGTTGCCCCGCACCTGGTTCCATTTTTACCGGGCAATCCTGTCATCCCGACAGGCGGCGAAAACGCAATCACAGCCGTTTCTGCCGCACCCTGGGGATCGGCGTTGGTATGCCTGATTTCTTACGGCTACATCACAATGCTGGGCGCGGAAGGACTGACCAATGCGACCAAAACAGCCATCCTGAATGCCAATTATATCAAAGAACGCCTCGCCGGCCATTACGACACATTGTACACCGGCGAAATGGGACGTGCTGCGCATGAGATGATTCTCGAATGCCGTCCGTTCAAGCAAAAAGGCATCGAAGTGACGGACATCGCAAAACGCCTGATGGATTACGGCTTCCACGCCCCTACAGTATCGTTTCCTGTAGCCGGAACGCTCATGATCGAACCTACGGAAAGTGAAAACCTTGAAGAACTCGACCGTTTTTGCGACGCGATGATTTCGATCCGCAAAGAAATTGAAGCCGCGAGTGCAGACGATAAAAACAACGTCCTTAAAAATTCGCCGCACACGCTGGCCATGGTCACTGCCGATGTGTGGGCTTTCCCGTACACGCGCGAGCAGGCAGCGTTTCCGCTGGAATACATCGCCGACAATAAATTCTGGCCAAGCGTACGCCGCGCCGATGATGCGTATGGCGACCGCAACCTGATTTGCAGTTGCGCACCCATTGAAGCTTATATGAAAAACTAAACCGATGTCCCGTGATGAGCGGGACATTTTTTTTATGACAGATATCCAGACGCGCGCCGACCTTGAGCAACTCATGGCGCAATTTTACACCAGGCTGCTCGCCGATAATTCAATTGGTTATATCTTCACCGATGTGGCCAAAATCCAACTTGAAACGCACCTGCCCAAGATTGTCGATTTTTGGGAGGTGGTCGTGCTGAATTCCGGACAATACCACAAAAACGTGTTGCAGATCCACCTTGACCTGCATGCAAAAACGCCACTGCTGCGCGAACATTTCGAAACATGGCTTGCTCATCTGCATGAATCCGTTGATG
>JAEWLN010000020.1 GCA_023457535.1 Bacteroidota bacterium | reverse complement strand
GCGCGCTATTCAGCCGATTTTTATTCGCGTGGGATTTTCAGGATCAAAGACGCTCCCAAAAAGATCATGGGCCAGAAATTCGACGTGTTCGACGAAGTGCTCGATTCGACCAGAAGCGGTATCCTGTACCTCTCCGAAACCATTTCCAAGATCGAATACCAAAAACCGGACAAGCTCAAGGAAACCATCGTTGCGTCCAAAGTAAGCGGCAACGACAACGGCTTCAGCTTTAACAATGCCGCGTCTGCCGATTTTGATTTTTACGAAAATTACATCGGCCTGCAAACCAACGTCGTTTCGCCCATCGCCGACAATGCATTCAACTATTACAAATTCAAACTCGAAGGCACCTTTTTCGAGAACACGCACCAGATCAATAAAATCCGCGTAACGCCCAAACGCATGTCCGAGCCCGCAATGGAAGGCTACATCTACATTGTCGAGGACAGTTGGGCGCTGTTTGCAACCGATTTAAAGATTCTGGGCAAACAAATGCAGATGCCGGTGCTGACCGAACTTGCGCTCAAGCAAACCTACATTTACAACGATGCGAGCAAAATCTGGGTCAAAAACATGCAAACGCTCGACTTTATCGCGGGAATCCTCGGAACCAATTTTTCCGGCCGTTTCACCTATGTGTTCAGCAATTACAAGCTCGATCCTAAATTCGACAAGAAAACATTCGGTCCGGAGGTGCTGAGTTTCACCCAGGATGCCAATAAAAAGGAAAACGAATTCTGGAACCGCATACGCCCGGTGCCGCTCACGGACGAAGAATCGAACGATTACCTTAAAAAAGACGCGTTACAGCTCAAAAAGAAATCCAGGCCGTATCTGGATTCGATCGACGCCAGATCCAACAAATTCAACTGGCTCGATCCCATCACGGGTTACCGCTATAAAAACAGTTTTGAAAAATGGGAACTGGGTTATGACGGTTTGATCACCGGCCTCGGATTCAATACAGTGCAAGGCTTCAATGTCAATACCGGACTGTATTTTACGAGCCGCGACGAAGAAACGCGCACCTATTCCACACTGCGCACCGATTTCAATTACGGGCTGGCCGAGAAGAGATTCCGCGCAACGGCGAGTTACACCAACCGCTTCAGCAACACCAATTTCAGCGAACTGCGTATTTCAGGCGGCAGCAGCGTAGCCCAATTCAATGAAAACAATCCGATTTCACGCATCGTCAATTCAGTCTCGACGCTGTTTTTCAAGGACAACTATATGAAATTGTTTGAGAAGAATTTCGCCAAGGCCTGGTTCGCACGCGAGATCGTCAACGGTTTGTACGCCCAGGCGGGCATTGAATACGCCGAGCGCAAACCGCTTTGGAACAACACGGAGCGCGTCATCATCCAGGATACCAACGATTGGTATACATCGAACAATCCGCTGTTGCCCAATGACCATTTTACGCCGGCCATCGTCAAGCACAATTTGATCAAGGCCAATGTCGTTGCCCGATTTACGTTCGGGCAAAAATACTGGATGCGCCCCGACGGCAAATTCAATTTCAGCGAGGACAAATATCCGGTGTTGTATGCGGGTTACGAAAAAGGTTTTGGCGGCAGCGAAAGCAGATATGACTTTGACCACATCCACGCGCGCGCCACTTACGAAGTGACGCTTGGCAATAAAGGCCAGTTTGCGGCCAACCTCAAAGCGGGCAAGTTTTTCAATGCAAACCAGATCGCATTTGTCGATTACAAGCATTTCAGCGGCAACCTGACGCACATCGGCACCACGGACCGCTACCTCAACGTATTCAACCTGCTGCCTTATTATACGGCCAGCACCAACGACGCGTATTTTGAGGCCCACGCCGAGCACGACGACCAGGGTTACCTGATGAACAAATTGCCGTTGCTCAACAAGCTCCACTCAACGCTGGTTTTAGGTTACCACCATTTGGCTGTGCCCGACCGCAGTCCGTACCACGAGTTCACCGTAGGTTTGGACAACCTTGGATTTGGCAAGTTCAAGTTTTTCAGGGTGGATTACATTCATTCCTATCAGGGCGGCAAACAATTGGACGGCGTGGTGTTTGGTCTGAAATTGCTCAACGCACTGGAATAATAATATCGCAAAAAAAACGTTTATCTGAACATGAAGCGAATAACCCTGCTGGTGCTGATTACCGTGTTGCTTGCGGCTGCATTTTTTCTTTCTTACAAAGACAATGAAGTGCCGCGATGGAATTGCAAAGCCGCCAGCGGAATTGTGTCGGACATCAGCGCGCGCGACGGCGACGTTGTATTTGAACTCGAAGGAACCCAAAAAATGTATCACATTGACGGCGGACTGGACTTTGGGTTTGACGTCAAAGCCCTCGAAAAAGAACTGCTCGCAGACGAAGTGACCATCCTCTACGCAGACCCGTGGCACATCGCGCGGTTGTTCGGCGACAAAAGCAAACACATTCGCGAGATCAGGAACGGCAACTGGATTGTCTACAGCGAATTCTAATAAAAAACCCGGCACTGGACCGGGTTATTTTTTTTGGGAATGATCAGGCGCGGATGATTTTTGCTCCCAACGCCCGAAGCCGTTCATCAATGCGTTCGTACCCGCGATCGATTTGTTCAATGTTTTGTATCGTGCTCGTACCTTTTGCCGACAAAGCCGCGATCAGCAACGAAATGCCCGCACGGATATCAGGTGAGGACATCGTTGTAGCCTTGAGTTGCGAACGGAAATTGTGTCCCATCACAACGGCGCGATGCGGATCGCACAACATGATTTTCGCACCCATGTCGATCAGTTTGTCTACAAAGAACAACCGGCTTTCAAACATTTTCTGATGGATCAGCACATCGCCATCGGCCTGCGTGGCCACGACCAGCACAATGCTGAGCAAATCGGGCGTAAACCCGGGCCATGGTGCATCGGCAACGGTCAGGATCGATCCGTCGATATCGGTTTTGATTTTATAGGTCTCATGCGTCGGGATGTAAATATCGTCGCCGCGCTTCTCGAGCGTAATGCCCAATTTCCGAAACACCGAAGGAATCACGCCCAGATTGTCCCAACTCACATCCTTGATCGTAATTTCGCTGCGCGTCATTGCCGCCAAACCAATCCACGACCCGATTTCGATCATGTCCGGTAAAATGCGGTGTTCGCATCCGCCGAGGCTCTCGACGCCTTCGATCGTGAGCAGGTTCGACCCGACGCCCGAGATG
>JAEWLN010000019.1 GCA_023457535.1 Bacteroidota bacterium | reverse complement strand
TGCCGCCTGTAAGCGTAATTCGCGATTCAAGCGGACTGAGTTCTCTCTGCCGAAGATAAACTTTATTCGTGAAACCACAACTTCCGGCTACCAAAAACCAGCGCAATTCGCTTACAGGCTGTTACATCGACGACGCACCCAGCGATGGAATTGTAAAAATCAAAGAAAATTCAACTCTCTGGTTTGCCTTTTTTAATTTGATAAATAGCATCTTTGAAGGCCTTGGCAAGTTTGAAAAAATACGGGCAATGCTGGTTTACGACAAAGAAACTAAAATTATTCGCGTCATTTCAATTTTATTTAGCCGATACTTAAACCAAATATTCTTTGCCAGAAATCTGCGCAAAGTATTGTCTGCCGATTTTTCCCCATAAAAACCAAAAAGCCTCTATAATATTCAACGCTCCGTATTTCAGCCGCTATCCAAACCAAATATTCTTGTTCAGAAATCTGCGCAAAGTATTGTCTACCGATTTTTTTCCCATGAAACCGGAATTTAAGTTTATACTTTTTAGGAGTTTCCGATGAAAACAGCGAAGCTTTACACGGACGTTCTTTCTTTAGATTGCGCAAGTATGGCATGCTTCTGAAAAAATCAAAACTCCATTCTAATTTGTTGACCATGAATTTCCAGTAATTTAATCCAGACCAAATCGAAAACTTAAGCTTGGCGAATTTTCTATTTAAAACCAACGTTCGTCGCCACGTCCGCGTTGTCGTGTAACGTTAGGCCGCTTCACGCAGTTGCCGATCAAAGCGGACTGAGTTCGCTCGGTGAAGATAAAACAAAGTTCGTGAAAACCAAACGTTCAACTTACTGAAAACGCGGCAATTGCTTGAAACGGCGGTTAGCAGCAGATTAAACTAATTTAACAAATGTTTTGTAACGAAATAGATATTCTGAATTATAACCCAAATGAAGGCTGTAAATCCAACAATATATAATGAGAACGACGCATAAATTATTTTTTTGTTAGTAAACTTAACTTCGTTGTAAAGCTTATTGAATTCATCTTTTCGATCCTCTTGGTATTTTATGTTATGCTTATAATCTACAACCTTTTCGTATGATTCTGTCCTTTCTTTAAATTCATATCTTGAAGGTTGAATTTTTACTTCTTCAATAGTTTTTTGTTCTAAATATGGTCGTGCCATAAATGGTAAAACAAATGTTGATAAATTGTATTTTTTTGAAACTCTATCTAAATAGCTGTCTGACTCTCCAGATGACAAAAATTCACCATAGTTTTTATAACTTTTGATAATTCCAGGACAAAAAACTTCATATAAAATTGATCCAATTGCGATGGCTAATGCACCAAAGTAAAAAAGATACCAACTGAATGGTAGTTCTAAGTTAATTTGTATAATCGAGTCTCCAACTTTTAACGGGAAAGGGCTGTTCACTTTTTCCAATGCTTTTACAAGAATCGGGACTATAACTATGTAATAGTAGCTACTTTTGCTAAAGCGTAATTTACCTAAAGAGTTGACCAACACCCAAGATAATGGGTTTTCGTTTTTTTCTTCCGACGTTTTATCCTTTTGATTCATTACGTTATTGGTTGATTGGGCTTATTAATTTGCTGCTAACGTTAGGCCGCTTCACGCCGTTGCCGATCAGAGCGGACTGAGTTCTCTCTGCCGAAGATAATATTTCTTCGTGAAACTGCAACTTCCGGCTACCGGAAGCCCGGCAATGGCTTGAAACGGCGGTTGTGCGCGACCTTAGATATTTAGCCTTTGACGTTTAATAGCTTTTGAAAGCCATAAAAATATAATTAAGGTGGCTGTCGCTAAAAATGATGCAAAATAAATCCAAATTGTTATTTCTTTAAATTCTTTTCTAAGATCAGGCTCAAATGGGTTTTGTCCAGCAAAAATTAAAACTATAAAATATATGAATTGATACAGTAAAATGTATTTTGTAGAATTGAGATTTATTTTCTGTTTGAGTAGAATTAAAAAAACTACTAGCGATGTGATAAATGTAATTAAAGAAAATAGCATCACTACTAATGGAATCATTCCAACTTCTCCGCCGGGTAAACCAGTAGATTTTAAGTAAGCATTAAAAATTAATGAATTTAGAATAGCAATTAAAAGATACTGCGGAAAAATAAATATAGGTTTTTCGTTCATTCGGGCTATTGGTTTCGTAATTCTGTCTTCGGGTTGCGCACAACGTGCCGCCGGTAAGCGAAGTTGCCGACCAAAGCGATCCGAGTTCTCTCTGCCGAAGATAAATATTATTCGTGAAACCACAACTTCCGGCTACCGAAATCCCGGCAATTTTGCTTACCGGCTGTTATATGATGTTTTACTGGTCAATTACGTTCCTTAACTCAATTATTGGTCTTAAATTTTCTATGTTTTTTTCATCTAGTTTTACCCATTCTATCCAACCAATTTTTGTCGTTACGTCATATTCACCAATTAAGCCGTCTAAAAGAATATAGATTGCATTTTGAGTTTGCCCTTTGTTATTGTAATCTCTTATGTGCAATTCAACACCAAACTTTCCATCATCATTTTCACTTTTAAAAAAAATATCAGAATATCCAATTTTTAAATCTCCGTATTGAATTTCAAATTCATCTCCTGGGATTCGTTGTCTGAATGCATTAAATTTCCAGTTTTCAAGCTTTGGAGCTTTTTGAATAAGTTTTTCCACAATTGGAAATATTTCTTTAATACCTTCAGCAGAAATTGTAAATTCTCTTATTCCATTATCGTGTTTTGGACTAAACTCAAAAACCAGATCAGAATTTATTTTTTTAAGATTGTTTGAAAGGTCATCAAATATTTTTTCTCTTATTTCAAGGTTCTCAACTTCGTTATAGTAAACGTCTTGATTTTTGATAAACCAATTCCAAAATTTTTCTTCTTTACTTTCTTTATTAAAAATTGAAAATCCCATTATCAAAGTTATTATTGAAATTCCTACTACAATCCAGATTGTCTTTTTATGCATAACGTTCTTTAAAATATCATATAACGTTAGCTCGCTAACCGAAGTTGCGGAAATAGGAGCAGAGTTACCTCTGCTAAGATAAAACTTTCTTGGTTTGAACAAACGGTCAAGCCACAGAAAAACAGCAATTTTGGTTAGCGAGGGTTGAGCGAAGTTGTAATTTTTCTTGAAGATATTTGTGTCAGATTCATTAATGTGTTGTTTGATAAACCGTAAATTATGCGTGTTGACAAATCTCTGTTTCCAGAATTCCAATCTTTTTCTAATAGGTTTTGTTCATCAAACTTTTCAATTGAATAGCAATAAAAATATATGTCTACTTTCTGTTGTAATATATTTGAAAATTTGGTCAAGGATTCTAAATAATAGTTTTCTTTTCTCTCATCTAAATCAAAACCAATATATAAAACCATTGGCTTTTTTTCAGACAGAAATGCAGACGCAACTCTGTGCACCAATTGATAAGGTAAGCTGTAGACGTCTTTAATTTCGATATTCAATTTAAGGTTGGAATTTAAGATTTCTAACCACCCATCCAAAACAAGATATCTATTTGGAATATCTTTTAGCCATTTTTCTACGGTTTCATAAGCAGGTTCGGTTCGCTTACTTTCAATTGCCAAACAATAATTTTCAAATTCAATCATTAAATCTGTACAAGATGGTAAACCTTTTCCTTTTTTTACTTTGGTTTCATGCTCAAAAGTATATTTAACCACAGATTCATTTTTCAATTCATCAATATTTAAGTTGAGATCTTGATTGTTTTTAAATAAACTAATGAGAGGAATTGTCGATCGAAAAGGCGACTTAAATTCATTTTTATTGAATGACTGATAAATGTCATTTACAGACTCAAGCTTTCTGTTTTTGAAGTATATCATATTTTTTAAAATATGGTTTATTGTTCGATCTCTCGACAATTTCGCTCAACGTTAGGCCGCTTCACGCAGTTGCCGCACAATACGGAACTGAGTTCGCTCGGTGAAGATAAAACAAAGTTCGTGAAAACCAAACGTTCAACTTACTGAAACGCGGCAATTGCTTGAAACGGCGGTTAGGCGATGGCTCGTTATTTCTTTAGATTAAATAGTCTAGATAGAAGGTTCTGTTTCACACTTTTTTCAATAACCCAGATAGGTTCATCGCTTGGTCTTAATATTTTTGTCCTCGATCCAGAAATGTCCCACCGAAAACCTGACTTAACAGGTAAATCTTTTAAATCTGCTATTAGATACGGCGCATCAACCTTTATGGATTTTTCAAACGGATAATCCTTATCATTACGCTCCAAAATCCCAACCTTTTCTTCGTAAATTTCAAAGACTGTTCTATCGTGAATTATATTTAGATGAGAATTTATTTGATCGAAGCCAAATTCGTCGACATGCGATATAAAATCACTAAGGTTTTCGGAATGCTTGACAATAACTGCCGGATCATGACAAACATAATAAACACAATTCCAATTACCTTGACCATCAATGTCAAGAATCCAAAAGTTACCAAATCCGTCTCCTGCAAGTTGTATCGAATATGGAAAAATTTCTTCAAAGCCGAAAACTTCAAATGCATCAAAACGAACCTCCTCTAAAGGTTGAAACGTGAATCCTTTACAAAGAATCAATAAATCTCTTATTTCGGTCGGAATTTTTTGTGAAGGCAATCTTTCAGCAAAAAGTTTTAGTTCTGACTCAGTTAAGCCACTTAGTAAATTG
>JAEWLN010000018.1 GCA_023457535.1 Bacteroidota bacterium | reverse complement strand
CGAATGTCGAATGTCGAACGTCGAACGAGCGCAACGTTAAACCTTAAACTTTAAACTTTTAAACTTCTACCGCCACATTGAACATAAAAAAACCTCCGCTCTGGAGGTTTTCTTTTACATATTGCGCCGGTATTGGCCGCCGACTTCAAACAGCGCGCTCGTAATTTGCCCCAGCGAGCATACTTTGGTGGCTTCCATCAGCTGCTCAAAAATATTCTTGTTCTGGATGGCTGCTTCCTGGACCGCCGCGAGCAGTTCGTCTTCTTTGCCCGCGTGGGTTTGGTGCAGCTGGTCGAGCATGTCGATCTGGTATTGCTTTTCCTCTTCAGTAGCGCGGATGACCTCGGCCGGGATGACTGTTGGCGAACCTTTCGAACTCAGGAACGTGTTTACGCCGATGATCGGGAAATCCCCGTTGTGCTTGAGCGTTTCATAATACAGCGACTCTTCCTGGATTTTCGAGCGCTGGTACATGGTTTCCATCGCACCGAGTACGCCGCCGCGTTCGGTGATGCGGTCGAATTCCTGCAATACAGCCTCCTCGACCAGATCGGTGAGCTCTTCGATGATGAACGAGCCCTGGATCGGGTTTTCATTTTTAGCCAGTCCGAGCTCTTTGTTGATGATGAGCTGGATCGCCATGGCGCGTCGCACCGATTCTTCGGTCGGGGTCGTGATCGCCTCATCATAGGCATTGGTGTGCAAAGAATTGCAGTTGTCGTAAATCGCATAGAGCGCCTGCAACGTCGTGCGGATGTCATTGAAGTCGATTTCCTGCGCGTGCAGCGAACGGCCCGAGGTTTGGATGTGGTACTTGAGCATTTGCGCGCGCTCGTTCGCACCATATTTATTTTTCAAAGCCTTGGCCCAGATTTTCCTCGCCACACGTCCGATTACCGCGTATTCCGGATCGATACCGTTCGAGAAGAAGAACGATAGGTTGGGTCCGAAGTCGTTGATGTTCATGCCGCGGCTCAAATAATATTCAACATAAGTGAATCCGTTGGCGAGGGTGAAGGCGAGTTGCGTGATCGGATTTGCGCCGGCTTCGGCAATGTGGTAACCGGAAATCGACACCGAATAGAAGTTGCGGACGTTGTTTTGAATGAAATATTCCTGCACGTCGCCCATCAATCGGAGCGCAAATTCGGTCGAGAAAATGCACGTGTTCTGCGCCTGGTCTTCTTTTAGGATGTCGGCCTGCACCGTTCCGCGCACCTGCGAAAGCGTTCTGGTCTTGATCTGGGCGTACACGTCGGCAGGCAATACCATATCGCCGGTAACACCCAGCAGCATCAGTCCCAGACCGTTGTTGCCATCGGGCAATTTGCCCTGGTATTCCGGGCGTCTGGTTCCTTTTTTCTTGTAGATCTCGTCGATTTTGGCCTGCACCTCATCGATCAGATGATGCTCTTTGATGTAGATTTCGCACTGTTGGTCGATGGCCGCGTTCATGAAAAATCCGAGCAGCATCGGCGCCGGCCCGTTGATCGTCATCGAAACCGACGTGAGCGGATGCACGAGATCAAATCCCGAATACAATTTTTTCGCGTCGTCCAGACAGCAGATCGAAACACCCGCATTGCCGATCTTGCCGTAAATATCGGGGCGCAAATGCGGATCGTTGCCGTACAGCGTCACCGAATCGAACGCCGTAGACAAACGCTTGGCCGGCATCCCCTGCGAAACATAATGGAACCGTTTGTTCGTGCGCTCCGGCCCGCCTTCGCCGGCAAACATACGGCTTGGGTCCTCACCTTCGCGTTTGAACGGGTAAAGTCCCGATGCGAACGGAAATTCCCCCGGAACGTTCTCCTGCAGATTCCATTTAAGGATGTCGCCCCAGGCTTCGTACTTGGGCAGCGCGACCTTTGGAATTTGCGAATGCGACAGCGATTCTGTGTGCGTGGCGATCTTGATCTCTTTGTCGCGCACTTTAAAACTGTATACCGGATTTTTGTATTTGGCCACCTTGTCAGGCCAGGTTTGGATGATCTCCCAATTGTACGGATCGAGATTGAGTTTGACGCGGTCGAATTCGGCCAGCAACAGATTAATTAGTTCCTTATTATCATTTTTGATGGCATCCGAATCGAGTCCGTATTTGGTCAGTCCGATCGTTTGACCCGAAACCGATTCGACCGTTTTGTAAATGCCGTACAGCGTTTGCGCGATCTTTTGTTGCGCCGACGCGGTCTGGTCGTATTTGCGGTTGTTCTCCGCGATCTCGGACAGGTAACGCGTGCGGTGTGGCGGGATCACAAAGATCTTTTCGCTCATTTCCTTTGAAATATGGAAATCCGACTGCAGGTCCGATTGGGTCTTTTCGTGGATTTTGTCCATGATCGATTTGTAGAGCGTGTTCATGCCCGGATCGTTGAACTGCGAGGCGATCGTGCCAAAAACCGGCAGGCTGTCGAGATCGGCGTCCCAAAGCTGGTGGTTGCGCTGGAATTGTTTTTTGACATCGCGCAACGCATCGAGCGAGCCGCGTTTGTCGAATTTATTGATCGCGACAAGGTCTGCAAAATCGAGCATGTCGATCTTTTCGAGTTGCGTAGCGGCGCCAAATTCAGGCGTCATCACATAGAGCGAAACATCGGAATGGTCCATGATCTCAGTGTCCGATTGGCCGATTCCAGAGGTTTCGAGAATGATCAGATCGTATTTGGCCGCTTTGAGGACTTCGATCGCCTCGGCCACATATTTTGAAAGTGCGAGGTTCGACTGACGTGTCGCGAGCGAACGCATGTACACGCGCGGATTGTTGATCGCGTTCATCCGGATCCTGTCGCCCAGCAACGCGCCGCCTGTTTTTCGCTTTGACGGATCGACCGAAATCAGTCCGATGGTCTTCTCCGGAAAATCGATCAGGAACCTGCGCACGATTTCATCGACAAGCGACGATTTGCCCGCGCCGCCCGTTCCGGTAATGCCGAGTACGGGTGTTTTGGACGTTTTGTTTTTTTCGTGGATCGCTTCCATGGCCGGGCGCGCCACATCGGGGAAGTTTTCGGCCGCAGAGATCACGCGCGCAATCGCCGTCGGGTTTTTGTCCTCGAGATGGTTGACCTCGCCGTTGAGTGTGTCGCCCACCGGAAAGTCTGACCGCCTGACCAGATCGTTGATCATGCCTTGCAAACCGAGCTCGCGTCCGTCATCGGGAGAATAGATACGCTCGATTCCATATTCATGCAACTCGGAAATCTCGCTTGGCAGGATCACGCCGCCGCCGCCGCCGAATATCTTGATGTGACCGGCGCCTTTTTGCTTGAGCAGATCGTACATGTATTTGAAATATTCGTTGTGTCCGCCCTGATAGGACGTCATCGCAATGGCATTGGCATCTTCCTGGATCGCGGTGTTGACCACTTCCTCCACGGACCGGTCGTGCCCGAGATGGATGACCTCGACGCCAGTGGCCTGGATGATGCGGCGCATGATGTTGATCGCGGCATCGTGTCCGTCGAACAACGATGCGGCCGTAACGATTCGTACTTTATTGACAGGGGTGTATGGTGCGGTAGGTTCCATTGTTTCGTTTTAAAAAGTGGTGCAATTTACGAAAACGTTGGAGAATGGGAAAGGCGAAATGCTGAATGCTGAATGTTGATCGTCGAATATCGGATGAGCGGACGAACGCTAAACGCGGGTTTCGAATGTCGAATGTCGAATGAGCGGACGAGCGTTAAACGCGGGTGCCGAATGTCGAATGTTGAACGAGTGAACCAGAGATTCAGATCCGCGATTACGACCACGGCTAACGAAGAAATGGCCGCGCTGCGCGCCCACCCAACGCAAATGTACGCATTTCCCATCCACCACCACTACAGAAAATCTGCCAAATCCTCCGCTCCAATCCCTGTTTAAAAAAAATTATAAAAAGTTCATCAAATTATAAAACCCAGTAACAGACAAGATCAATTAACTTTACGCGTCATCAATGCAATAGACATGAGCAACGACTACAACTACAACTCACTCGGCGACATCATCGTGATCGACTCCGACAGTACCGACAACGAACTATTTCTGGAAATTGCGGGCGAACTCGGCATCGAAGACAATGTCCACATCTTTCCCAACGGAAAGACCGCGATCGATTACATCAAGCACACCCCCAACAGAGTAGGGCTGATCTTCTGCGAAATTTACCTGCCCGAAATGGACGGCATGCAGCTCAAAATGGCCATGCGCGACGATCCGGTATTGCGGACGCGCTCGGTTCCGTTTTTGCTGTTCAGTACGGTGGTGAACCCGGCCGATGTGATCACCGCTTACCTCGATCTGCCCGTTCAAGGGCTGTTTCTCAAGCAAAACAACTATGCCGATATGAAAAAGATGGTCGAAGTGGCGCTGCAGTATTGGTCTACGTGCATCCATCCGCAGTAACGTTTGCAGCATTTGTGCAAGCAGCGCCGATTGCGGTGTGGGCGCGGCCAGGGTGATGACTTCCCATCATGGGTCAGCGTCCTGCCTACAAAAGCAATTCAGATTTTGCAGGCAGTTCGAAGTCTTACATTATAGGCAGCGCTTGCAGCGCAACTTCGGAACGATTGCAATACGGCGCGAGCGGCTCGTTTTGTAACCACAGTTGTTCTTCATCGGGGCAAAGAATTACGGGCATTCTTTTTTTGGTGTTGTGAATTTCGGCCATCAATTCGTTTGCTTCTGTTGTGAGAATGGTGAAAGTTGGGGCATTCCATTCCAGATGCTGTACAGGCCTGCAAATGCAAACGGCATATCGTCGCTGGTTTTTATCTCGTATGGCGTTTTGACGATTTTGCCGTTGACGCTTTCGTGTTTCCATTCCTTGAAGCGCTCTGCTAATATCAGGCAACGGTTACCGACATAATTTTTATAGGATGCTAAAGTCTCCGCAGTTTCGATCTTAGCATTTAAGGTATTCGACTTTTTTAAAAACTCCCTGTCGTCCTTTGCAAAAAACGGCACCAATCCCCAACGCGCCAGATTTACCTCGCCTGGCGAAGTGTCGAAAATGACGGGCATTTCCGGATAAGAATAGCCATTGGTCATTTCATATTCACCAAGCGGTACTTGCGGATTGCCCTGAAGCGCAATGCAATTTTCGTCCCGTCGGCGGCCGGTTTGTAATGGTAGCACATACTGATTCAAATTGAATGCGCAAGTTACAAATTTTCATGTCTGCAAAATCTTCAAGCGTCGGCACGTTGGCTGCAATACTATGCGCTTCCGGTCAGGAATTGCTAAGCGCCTCGCGCTGCAGGCCGAGCCACGACTGCTCGAACGCGAGCAACGCTTGCTTGCGGGCCAGCGCGAATGCCCGGATAGCATCCTGATCGGTTGCCACATATTTTTTGTTGTTCATTAATTGCGTGGCTATGCCCGGTCGCGGCTGCTTCTGGTCTTTTAAAAAATTGTTGATCCGCGCGCGTTTGGCTGCCATCTCGCGCCGGCGTTCCAATTGCCCGAGTTGGCGTGCCGCGCGCAACCGTTCGAATTCATTGTCGCGCAAAAGCGCATCGATCTTTGCCAGCAGCGCAGGATTTTGTTTGTCCTTTGCATCATGGTCTGATGGTCGCGATGCCGCTTTCATGTGCATGAGCATCTCGGCAAGCATCTGGGTGGCGTGTACCGGCAAATCGCGTAAACCGCTCTCGTACATAGACCAGGCGCTCATGCTGACCCCGAGTATCATGGCCATTTCTTCCTGCGTGGTACCAAATTGTTCACGGATGGTTGGTTTGGATTTCATAGGAAAACTTTTGTGTGAATTTAACGAATGGTTTTATTTTTTCACACAGATT
>JAEWLN010000017.1 GCA_023457535.1 Bacteroidota bacterium | reverse complement strand
CTTTGATGCCTTCGGTTGATTTAAGTTCCTCAAGGACTTCAAATCCGTTCCGCCCCGGCATGTTGAGATCGAGAAAGATCACATGCGGCGATGGCGGCGGATTGTGCAGCGCATTGATCAGCTGGGTACCGTCTTCGTGCGTGATCACTCTTATGTCGCTGTTGATCGTATTGGTCACTTCTGTAAAAAAATCCAAATCCTCGAGATCGTCATCTGCGTAAAATATGGTCAAGTCGTTCGTTTTCATCTCCAAAATTTGAATTGTAATTCCAAATATAACGATTTAAATCTCCGTTAGGTGCGGAATGGCTGTTAATTTTAATTTATAACCGGTATTCGAAAGATACATTGGCATAGTAATTTACCGGCAGGCCCGGATAGAAATACCGCGGTTGACTCGTACCTGACGCCATTGCATTTGGCAGTACCAGCGCGGCGTAACGCTCATTGGCGGCGTTGTTGATCCCTACGTGAACCCCGGCTTTGAGCGACGTCCACAACCTGAAATCGCAACCTGTTTTTACGTTAAGTGTCCGATAAGCATCCGAGAACGCTGTGTTGCCATCATTCAGCGGAATGTCTGAAACGTACAGCCAGTCGGCCAACGCATACCAACGCCCGCAATCAGCACGCAAGCCCAGCGCATACTTTTGTCGCGCCACACCTGTAATCCTGTTGCCGGAGTAGTCCTCGCCGCGGTCTGTAAAATCCTCAAACCTGTAGTCGCCAAAGGACCCCGATGCATACGGGAGAATCCTGATCGCACCGATTTCCGCGTGGTACCGCACTAAAAATTCAACGCCCTGATGCAGCGTCTGTCCGGCATTAACGCCGATATACCGGTCCTCGGCGACGCGTCGGGCGACGAGTAAATTGCGTACGTCCATGCGGTATGCAGCCACTTCTGCGTAAAACTTTTGGTCCCAACCGTACACTTTCGCACCCAATTCCAGGTTGAGTCCGGTTTCCGGTTTGATGTCGGGGTTGATCGCGCCGGATTCGGTAAGTGTTTCTTCGATACTTGGCAATGAAAACCCGCCGCTGGCAGACAAATAAAACGTCCGATGGCCGCCCGAGCGGTATAAAAGCGAGGCTTGCGGCGACCAGATCGCTTCGTAGCGGTGCGTTGTGGCGCGCTTCTCAGGAAATGTAGCCTCAAGATCGAACCGGGTTTGGTTCAGATTGCATCCGGCCTGCAATTCCCAATTTTCCACGGGCAGCCGCCATTGCGCAAATGCATTGGTCCATTGCCGGCTTTGGTTTTGGGCCGTGAGCCAGCGGCCTTCGAGCGAGCCGTTGCCGCCATTGTCGCGGTAAAGGTTTTCGATCGTGCGGCCCGCATACGCATCGCCAAAGTACTCCAACCCGACATGCACGACCGACGCAAGTGTTCCTATGCGCACCTGGCCCGACAACTGTGCCCGCGCACCATACCCAAAGGTGTATTGCCCGAGGATGTCAAAAGGGCGCGGCTCGTCATTGTCCTTGTAATTGGCAAACACAGCGGTCCCGTACCGCCATCGGTCGTTGATCGTGCCGTCATAACCGAGTCCGCCCAAAACCGATTTGTATTTTTTATAGCCTTTGGCAGCCGCCCACGACGATGCGGCCGCCTTGGGATTTTGATCGAACGTGGTGCGGTCTATCGAACTTGGCAGGTAAGAAGTCAGCCGCGTATAATTGCCCATGTAAGTCAGCTTGCCTGAGTTGCCGCGCCAAATGTGGCCGGCGAGCGTCGTGCTTTCGCGATCGTAGGCGCTGTTGTCGCGCCAGCCGTCACTTTGCAATCGGTGATAGCCCGCCTGGAGCGCACCGTGTTTGCCCTTTGCCTTATAACCGATGTTGTTCTTGTTCGTCCCAAACGAACCATGTACGGCGCTCACCGTCACGGTTTGCCCATCGGATTGCGGAATATCCGGGGAAAGTAGCAATGCGCCGCCCAATCCCGCGCCGTACAATGTAGAAAGCGGGCCTTTGACAATTTCGATGCTGCCAAGGCTTTCCAGATCGATGTCGTCGATGATCGTTTCTCCATTGCCCGAGGTAAGCGGGATGTTTCCGTAAAAAGCACGCACTTTATTGGTGCCATAAGGGGTACGCGCCCCGATGCCGCGAATCGAGATCCGACTCGTTGTAAGATTGGACGATTGCATCAAAACGCCTGCAACGGTATTCATTATCGGCGCAACATCGGTGTGGTTGTTGCGTCCCAAAGTGGCCGGGGTCAGGATCGCCACGGACGCCGGTGCGCGCATCACGCTGTCATTGCGGTGCAACGCGCTGATGCGTACTTCGTCGAGCGTGGCCCGAATGGTGTCGCGTGGCGTTTGTGTCCAGGCCATCGGGGATAACAAACCTGAAAATAAGGCAAACGTTACGGCTTTGTTCATGGGGACGTGATGCGCCAAACGGTGTCGCTGCCGTCATCTGATACCAAAAGCGATCCGTCGGCGAGCACCATTACGCATACCGGACGCCCGTAGACAGTCGCTTTGGCTGCGTCGGCAATAAATCCGGTCAGGAAGTCCTGTGGCGGCCCCGACGGTTTCCCATCGGCAAAAGGCACAAACAACACTTTGTAGCCCGAGATATTCGCGCGGTTCCACGATCCGTGCTGGCCAACGAATGCACCGTTTTTATATTTGTCAGGGAAAGCGTCCTTATTATAGAACGCCACGCTGAGCGAAGCCGTATGCGAGCCCACCGGAACATCGGGTACGATCGATTGCGCTGCCAGGTCCTTTCCCTGGTTTTTGAGTCTCGGGTCGTGGATGCTGCCAAAATAGGAGTACGGCCAACCGTAAAAACCATCGCGCTTAACGCTGGTGATGTAGTCCGGGACCAGCTCATCGC